>DATIGG010000295.1:0-2471 GCA_035454825.1 Thermodesulfobacteriota bacterium
CAGCCCTTTAGGGCAGACATAGCCTTTGTTTAGGAATCCTTCAGGGTCGCCTCTGATCTCAACGATCCGGTTCCCGCGCACACCGACAAGCAGGCTGCATCCGCCGTGGTCCATTCGCGAGCAGTGGGTCCGATTCCACAAAATTCCTTCGGTCATTCCTATCCCTTTCACCGATTTTCTCCTGCCCTATAACATGGGTCGGGTGGGCAGAGCAAGGACGGGTCTCCTGGGACGGGTAATGGAAAGAGGTCGAAGGGACCAGCAAGGCCAGATGCAGGAAGTTAGGCGAAGCTACAAAAAACCTTCATGCCTATCGATAGGTTGAAGGAGCGGACTGGAGCACGGAACCTCTCGATGTTTGAGACAAATGGAGCGGCGTTTTGAAACAAGGGCCGAACTCCGAGAATTTCTTCCATTGATACCATCGGTCAGGGTACTGCCGGACATAACGCTCAAAGGCTTTCAGCAAACCTGCGCCAATGGAAGATGGAGACATCAGACCGGCTTCCATGATCTCCTCATACCCCTGGATGATGAAAGAGTACTTTTGAAGAGAAACCCTGTGGAGAAGCCCGAAGACCACCCGGGCTCCTGATCGGCGTTGGATTAAGTTGATCGTCTTATCAACGCCGATTCTCTTGCCGAGGAAGGAGATGTTTTCTGTTCTCGATGGTTTCCATTCCTCGATTTCGTCACACTCAATGAAAACGACTCTGTTCTCTCGAAGGTCCCGGATGACCGCGGCCAGGATGTTCTTCTCATCCGCATCAATCACCCTTATCCCAAGGTCCCGAGCTTTCGAATGGAGTCTTTCTTTCAACTGATCCGTTGCGCACTTGATAATAACCGAGACAGGATACCCATAGAGGGAAAGTACGATGGGGATGTATTCGATCCCTCCGAAATGACCCGTGACAAATAGAACGCCTTTCCCCCGCTTCAAGGCATTGTCGATTTTGTACATAGCAGGAGCCTGGATATTTCTAGCAAAAAAAGCTTTGAGATTTGGGACTGATTCATAGGCGTTGAAAAGCTTTTCGCAATAGTGATGCAGGATACCCCTGAACACGTCTCTTATGATCGTTTTGATTTCGAGGGGAGGCATTGTATCTGCGAAGCTCTGCTGGATTGCCTCAATGATCTTCTGCTTTTCTCTGGCACACAAGAAATAATAGAAGCTGCCAAGAAGGGAGACGTACTTAAACGCCAAGGGCCATCCCATCTTTTGAATCAAAGAGACGTTCGGCTGCCACTGCAGGAAAGAACTCAGATTCTTGCCCATTCTTTTCAAAGCCCCTCAGCCCCTGACTCAACCTATTCTACTAAGATTGTAGCGGAGGACGAACATTTTATCTAAGTGCGCTCGATTATTCGAGAAATAAGTAAGCAAGAACTAAGCAATTCCTGTTCCATTCTCAAAGAGACCTAGATCTTGTGTAAGGCCTATGATGCACTACAACAGATTGAGGCCAGCCGAGAGTCGGGAATACAAAAATCGGCGGTTTCTACTCAAATTGGGCGTTCCTCTGAGAGGTCATGCCATTCGAGAGAATCGTAGAGAGAGCAAAGGGGATAGGTCCCTTGACTGGGAGGAGGAAGGGTTAATCAGGAACTACTTGGCGGGAGGTTTTCTTGTTCTGCGGATAACGATGTGCTCTACCTTTCGCTTGAGCATGCTGTAGTAACGTTCCTTCTGGTCCCAGATAATGGCTGCGGTTGTGCTGCCATCTTCTTCGTCACAGACCATGCTCCCGTCCTCGTCCGTTCTGTAATCTTCGCATATAAACAAGTTGGCTCCTTTAATACCCTCCAACATGAAGGCGAAGAGCGCGGCGTAACTCGGTCGCGTATGATCGGCGAAACTGACCAGAATCTCATTGTCTTTGTTGAGCATGACCAGGGCATAGTCTGTACGGAGGAAGAAATCGTTCTTGTAGAATTGCCCTCTGGAGTAAGCGGTCTTTCCGCCGTAGAACTTTTCAAACACCGCCTCGATTTCTTTGGCGATCCTTTTCTGCTCTTTGGTGATCCCAGGCGAATCCGCATCATCTCTGATTTGCTTTTCCATAGACACCCCATGAAACCCATCAATCCAATTATCATTCTAGGACGAAACACCTCCAGGGGGAAAGAGAAAAAACTAGCCCATCACCTCCAGTTGGCTGGTCTGCAATTCCCTGATCGCATCTCTTAATCGTGCCGCCTCCTCGAACTCCATCCTCTTTGCCGCTTCTTTCATCTTCTTTTCAAGTTTCTTGATCCGTTTCTCGAACGCTTCGGCCGTCAGGTAGGGACCGGGGGCTTCCGCGGCCACGGGCACCGTCACATAGTCCGCTTCGTAGGGAGAAGACAGAATGTCCTCCACAGCTTTCTGAATGGAGGCGGGCGTGATATGATTCTTTTCGTTGTATTCCAACTGCATTTTCCGCCGCCGATTGCTTTCCTCGATGGCTCGTGCCATGGAGCCCGTG
>DATIGG010000296.1:0-6023 GCA_035454825.1 Thermodesulfobacteriota bacterium
GACCAAAACGGTCTTCCTTCTTGTTGGAACTTGGACCATTGGAATTTATTTGTTATTTGGTGCTTGTGATTTGGTGCTTCTGCTGCGTCGTCAATCCCGCGCCGTGGCGGGATTACCATTTTGCGCACAATTTTATTCATAAGAGACTACGCCTCGTCCGGGACTTCGCCCGGAAGAGGTGGCCCCCTTCGGGGCAGTTGACTTCAAAGCCCAATATTTATATCCTGTTGTCTTTACCCGCAAGCATTGAGGGGGAAAAGACAAATGATAATGCCAGACGAGTTCTGTAACTATTATCAGGAGTATCTTGATGGCACATACGATTGTGTAGATCGTATGGTGCTCAATGCCTACTTCTATCTGGCTCAGTCCAACGGTGGGTTTCGGACTTGGTGGCGCAGATTGAAGGGATCTGATGACGACCTGAATAATACATCGCTCATGCGTTTTGCAGGCCGATTTAGTCGACGGATTCATGCTTATGCGAAGAAGCACGGTATCCCATTGATCCATAGTCAGAGAGGTGAGCGCAAACATGAACTGGCCGAACCGCATCTTCCGAAAGACCCGTCCTTCCGGGGTGTCTTTTGCATCATCGCTGGACTTGCGTCGGCGCCCATTTTCCACGTGCACCGTTCCAAGAGCGGAGCAATCGATATTTCCACCAAGACCCCTTACCCCTATGTCAATCATTATTCTTTTCACATCATAGACCCCGAATGGGGTCACCTGGTCATTAAACTCTGTCCTCATCCGCCGTTTAATGCTCAGATTATCCTCAATGGGCATGAATACGTGGCCCGTCAGGCTCTGAGATCTAGACTTACTTTTACCAAAGAAGGGAACTGTTTTACAGAGGTTACCGACGCCGCAGGCTTGGCCAGAATCGCAGACACCATGAGAGCTCCGTGCTCTGTAGGGCGCCTGGTCCAAGTCTGTGAGCGTTGGATTTACTCGGCCTGCCTGTGCTTTGCCTTGGATCTTTCCGAACAGGAGAAAAGTGGATTTCAATATGCCTACTCGGTTTACCAGGCGGAATACAGCCGCAATCTCCTCTTTACACGTGGCCGTACCCTGGATCGGGTCTTTCATGGCCTCATTGATCGAACGCGAGCCCCACTGAACATTAAGACGATCAAAACCATCTTTGGCTACAAGCACCGTCCTTTCAGCCATCACGGCAAGAATAATCCCCCTCGATTCGAGGTCGCAGTCGATAGACCTGTCTATGATCTGACGATCTTCAAGATCCATTTTGGAAAGATGACCATCAAGATGTATAGTAAAGGCGAACGAGTGCTCCGAATCGAGGTGATTGTCCATAACACCAAACAACTGCGCTGTGGAAAGCGAATCGATCGGTTCCCTCAGATCACGGCATCCCTTAAAGCCATTCTGGAAAGATTTCTGGAGGTTCTGCGTGGCGTGGATGTTTCTTTCATCGACGATGGGAAGTTGGAAACCTGGCCCCTTCCATCGAAAGTGGGGACATCCCGCGTGGGAGGACTGGATGTGAATCGACCTCGTGTACGGGCGGTCATGGAGGCGGTCATCGCTCTCTCGATGAACCCACGGGGGTTCACTGCGGCGGAGCTTGCGAGCAAGGTAAGAGAAATCCTTGGAACCTCGCGGACCCCATATCATTCCAGGCAGGCTTCCTACGACTTGAAAAAGCTCCGAGGCAAAGATCTGGTTCATCTCATCGACCATTCGCGTCTCTATGCGGCTACCAGGGATGGTTTGCAAGCCATGACAGCTTTTCTCATTTTGCGTGACAAAGTTTTACTTCCTCTGCTTGCAGGTATCGGAAAGCGAAGATCCGAACAAATACTCAAGAATCGATGTGAAATTGATATCCATTACGAAAACATCCAGACCGAAATGCGAAAGATTTTCGAAATTACTCGTATTGCGGCGTAACCTTATCGACAATTTTTTGTCGATGTGAATCCACTAAGGGGCTAATGTTTGAAGACCATTCGTGGTGTTTCCCATCCCCGTTATCGGGAAACCATCTTGGCAAGATATTCTCGCCTTTAGGGGGTCCAAGACCACCCAAACATATTGGACGGTTGCCTCATTGACTTCTTCCTCACTTCCATAAAGTACAAAAAAGGTGTATACAGACAAATCAATAAGGGAGGATTCTGCAAGGCATAGTGACGCTGTTATACCAATGCGGTGGTTCTGCGTCGCGCGAGAAAGGAGGAAAGCAAAACATGATTACCCGAATCTGGCATGGATGGACGACTCCTGGCAACGCAGATAAGTATGAGGCAATGCTTAAGGAGGAAATCTTCGTTGGAATTCAGAACCGGCACATTCGTGGCTTTAAGGGAATTCAATTACTTCGGCGTGAGGTTGGAGACGAAGTAGAATTCGTTACCATTATGTTATTTGATTCGCTGGATGCTGCCCGCGAGTTTGCGGGGGAGGATTACGAAATGGCAGTCGTCCCGGAGAAGGCGAGAGCAGTACTCTCCCATTTCGATGAGCGATCACAGCACTATGAAATTAGGACGGAAAAGAAGGAGGAGGAATAAAACAGATTCCTCATCCTTCATATGCTCTGCGATGAGCTTGATTAATTTTAGCGGATCATTGGTCGCCCAACAGTGCATCAACCTGACCCCTCTTGAGGCAGCAGAGTATTTAAACTTCCATGTCCGTACTATCTATCGTTCAGCGAGGAGCGAGGAACTCCCGGCCCGGAAGATTGGAGGTAGGTGGAGATTCAGAAAGGATGTTCTGGATAAGTGGCTTGCATTGAAGGAAAACACATCCGTTAAGGGAACGAGATAATACCAAGGTGATACGATGAAAGAGAAAGCTGCGGTCATTGGTTATTACACTGAGGATGGAGAGATTTATTGCGTAGATTGCATCAATAAAAACATCAAAATTATGGAGGAGATTGACAAGGCTATTACATCTGAAGACTCAGGAGACACGTTGCTGTTTTGTGAGGGATGCGAGAAGGAAATCAAGTAAGTCGATCAGCGGATGCCATTTAGAAACGGGATTGTAGAAATAGGATATGAAAATACCAGTAACAAGATTTGGAGGGTGTTGATTACTTCCTTGTTCTCTCATCCAGAATGAGAAGCTCCGGGTTTCCACCGAGAGCGATAGCAATCTCCAGAATCTTCTTTTCAATTCCACCTCACAATACAACAAACCGAAATCTCTCATATGAATTGTTTTCCCGGGGTTTCAAGAAGTGAATTGAACTTGGATTAATTGCTGTAGCGCGTTGGCCTCAAAATACAGTTTGTTTTTTCATAAAATACAGTGTTCACCCCATTCTCTTCTGGAATCACCTATGTTAGCCTGAAGGAAAGCTGCAGACAAAGCTTTCCACCGAAAAAACCAACCCCTCCGTGAGAAGGGAACGGAAAGCGGCGGGTCTCTCAAGAGACGGCCGAGCTGCCGATGGATGGCCATCGGTATGCTTGGCCTTTTTGTTTTGATTCATCTATAAGAGAAAAGGGAGGTGAAAATAGGAAAAGAAGTTTCTGGTAGATTTTATTTTGTCCCCTACAAATTAACTTTGGAGAAGAGAGAGGAGGATTCATCATGGCACAGCTTTTCATTCGACACAAAGTCAAGGACTACGCAAAATGGAAGCCTCTATTCGATGAGCACGGGGCCAAACGGAAAGCAGCAGGCTGCAAAGGAGGTCGCCTTTTTCGCAGCGAAAAAGATCCGAACGAAGTGGTGATTCTTTTTGAGTGGGAAGATCTTGGCAAAGCGCATAAATTTGCCGAATCCGAGGATCTGCGTCAGACGATGGAGCGCGCCGGGGTTGTAGGAAAACCAGATCTCTACTTTTTAGAAGAGATAGGGAAGTTTACTGTGTGATTGAAGGACTTCACCTATCGGAAAAGCACTCCGTTTATGGACACACGATAAAGGAGGATATTTCTCAAGATAATTACCAGCGTTGTAATATAGAATGTTAGGCGGCGCATTCGGCCGGCAGCTCAGCCGCGGCCCCGTTAGATGGCCGAGAAAACATAGTCGAACGTCAATGCTGGTGCCGGGACAAGCGCGATGTTGTTAATCTCAACACTATTTCCTAAGGAGGGTTCTAATGCCAAAATATCTTTTGGAAGCATCCTACACTGCAGAAGGTACGAAGGGACTTGTCAAGGAAGGGGGCTCTAGCCGACGGAAGAAAGTCGGGGAGATGGTCGAGGAACTGCATGGAAAGCTTGAGGCTTTCTACTATGCATTTGGAACATCCGATGTGTTTGCGATTGTCGATGTGCCGGATGCGGTGACTGCGGCGGCCCTCAGTCTGGCAATCAACCAGAGTGGAACAGTACATTTGAAGACGCATGTACTGATGACCCCGGAAGAGATGGATCAGGCATCGAAGAAGTCCGTGAACTACCGGGCGCCGGGAAAATAGCACGAAATAGCCCCTTTCCCGGCCGTCCTGCAAGTCTGCGGAGCCATCTAACATGGCCGTCAAGCTGCCGGTCGAAGCTGGCGCGTCCTGCAGCTTACGGTCAACGTTAGACAACGAGGTGTCGAAAGTTGGATTCTGTCGCTCACCTTAATTATCGTAATGACAGAGAAGTCTGAGTTAAACACCACGAAATGAGGAGTTTTCAATGGATAAACCCCATCAAGCAATGCCAGATATCGAGGTCCTTCCCGCTCATTTCCCGATCCCCAGTATGGGATTCCTTCCGGTCAATGCCTTCGTCATCAAGGCTAGAGAGCCAGTCCTCGTTGACACGGGAATGGGAATTGATAGTGAGGAGTTCATGAAGGCTCTGGAGTCGATCATTGATCCCCAAGACTTGAGGTGGGTATGGCTTACCCACGATGATGCGGATCACACCGGCAGCATCCAGAAGGTTCTTGAAGCAGCACCCAGCGCGCGGCTTGCGGCGAACTCCTTAGCAGTGCTGAGGATGAGCACGGCTTGGTCGGTACCCATGCATCGGGTTTACTGGCTGAATTCGGGAGACAGTATCAGCGTGGGTGACCGTAAGCTGACCGCCGTCAGACCGCCCCTGTTCGATAACCCGACTACTGTTGGTATCTACGATGACAAATCGGAAGTCTTCTTCTCTGCCGATTGCTTTGGTGCCATTATCCCATCGGCGGCGCAGAATGCCGATGATGTTCCAGAGGGGGATCTGACTCAAGGCATGATCAGTTGGGCCAGTGGGGACAACCCATGGGTTCATATGGTTGAGCCGACCGTATTCAGCGCAGCGTTGGACAGAATTCGTCAAATTGGCCCGAAGATGATCTTCTCGGCACACTTGCCACCGGCGCAAGGGAAGACAGAACAGTTTTTGGAGTTGCTTGCGGAAGTTCCTACTTCAACCCCTTTTGTTGCTCCCAACCAGGCGGCACTGGAGCAGATATTGGCTCAGACGAGGGGCAGGAACTAACCAAGCGGGAACCCCGCAGAATTATGGGAATGCGGTCCGATGTGATGGATGATGATTACGGCTAACAACCGCCTGGAGAGGGAAGCCGCTAAAGTGGCACCCCTCAAGCGGAACGTCATTTACTCTTTCATCGGTAAACAGCGAACTTTGCGCCAACCCTTTGGGATGGACCATGAGACCTTAAGAAAGATCCAATCCAAAGCTATCCTGCCTGGAAAATCTTAGAAGGAGGAAGGCCTATGGCTCACGACATTCTTCAACTGAAGAGCGTCCACGAAACGAAGGACAGAGGGTATTCTCATGTTGCAAAGGTGGGCAAAACGCTGTACATTGCCGGTCAGGTGGCCAGAGACGTCCAGGGAAGACTGGTGGGGAAAGGGGATTTTGAAGCTCAGGCTCGCCAGGTCTATACCAACCTGAGAAACATCTTGGAGGAAACGGGAGGTGGCCTCCGGAATATCGTAAAGACGACCACGATCTTGACCCACTACGGCAATGTTGAAGGCTACCGAAAGATACGGAATGAGTTCTTTGGAGACATGATGCCTCCCAACACCCTGCTGATCATCGAGAGTCTGGCATCGCCCGATTTCATGATTGAGGTGGAAG
>DATIGG010000297.1:0-12306 GCA_035454825.1 Thermodesulfobacteriota bacterium
ACAATTTTGATCCTATCCCCTCTCTTGACTTTCAATTTCTTCCAGGCACTTCCTTCACGGAGCGAGATTTCCAAAAACCCGCCACTTCCGATAAGGGCCATGGCTTCATCCTTCTTTCCTTCCCAGTAACCTTGCTTTAGACCCTGAATCGTTTGCCTGCCCACTCTGATTAAAAAAGCACGGCTCCTTGTGAAGCTCAAAAAGGTCTCTTCATCGATATTGCTGATGAGGTTCCCAAAGCTATCGATATGAAGAATCTCACCCACCAACTCTTTGGTCTTTTCTTCCGGCCTCGAAATACTGAAAGATTCCCAGGAGCCGATTTCGTTTCCGAAAGCCTCCGGATGAACACCTGAAGAGAGATGAGCTGCCACGGGAGCAAAGACATCTCTTCCATGGAATGTTGAGCTCACCCGGGAGAGGAAATACTTTCCACGGGTCAGGGCTACGACCTTCTCCACCTTTTCCCGAAGCAAAGCAAGAGTAAAGATTCCGTTGTCAGGGCCTACGAAGAAATCATTTGAGGTGACAATGAGGATCGGTTTTCTGGGACCTCCGACACCCGGATCAACCACAGAGAGATGAATCGTTCCCTTAGGAAAGGAGGCGAAGGCGCTTGCCAGAAGATAAGCTCCTTCTCGAATGTCCTGGGCACTGACCTGATGGCTGATATCGATGAGAGTGCACCGGGGATTAATCCCCAAAATTACTCCCTTCATGGAGGCTACATAATGATCTTTTGTGCCAAAATCGGTGAGCAGGGTAATGATCGGATTCCTCATCCAGCCTTTATCCTTTTCAGGTGCCTCACAAAAGGTTTCCGGATGATGCCCTTTTCCGTAATGATGGCCTTAATGAAGAATTGAGGAGTAATATCAAAGGCAGGATTAAATACATCTATTCCCTTTGGAGCGACAAGCTTCCCATGAACATGTGTCACCTCTGAAGGGTTTCTCTCTTCGATCGGAATTCCCAGACCATTGACGAGGTCAAGATCCACCGTAGAAGCAGGCGCAGCTACATAAAAAGGAATTCCATGCCATTTGGATAAGATGGCAAGCCCGTAGGTCCCGATCTTGTTAGCTGTATCTCCGTTTCGGGCAATCCGGTCCGCGCCTGTTAGAATAAGATTGATCCCCTCTTTTTTCATCACCCAGGATGCCATGTTATCAGTAATGACAGTGACCGGGATCTTCGCCTGCGTCAACTCCCATGCTGTCAGCCTGCTTCCCTGAAACAAAGGTCTCGTCTCATCAACATAGACACGAAACCTTTTTCCTTCGGACCAGGCAGCATAGAGAACGCCCAGTGCTGTCCCATAGCCAACCGTGGCCAAGGCCCCTGCATTGCAGTGGGTGAGAATGCGGTCTCCATCATGGACGAGGCTCTTCCCGTGCTCTCCAATCTTCCGATTCACTTCAATATCCTCATCAAAGATCGTAAGGGCCTCTGCTTCAAGCCGATCCCCCAGAGCCTCGACGCTCAGAGAATGATCCTGATTCAATATCTTCTTCATTCTGTCTAACGCCCAGAAAAGGTTTACCGCTGTTGGCCGGGCCTGTCCCATTTCTTGAAACACCTTCTCCAAATGCTTACGGAAGGCGGAAGGTTCACGAGCGCGGAGCCTTCTGGCCGCCAGGGCAATGCCCATGGCAGCCGCCACCCCGATTGCAGGGGCGCCGCGAATCGCCAGGGTCCGAATAGCCTCTGCCACGGAAGAAGCATCCTTACAATCGAAATAACGGACCTCCTGCGGGAGTCTCCTCTGATCAAGGATTCTTACCCGGTCTTTTTTCCACTCAATCGTTTTGAATTTCATGACCGTACCAACGTTTGAGGCCCCACCCACACCCCGCCCCTCCCCCTGAATGGGAGGGAAATCGTTATGTTCCTCCCCCTTCAAGGGGGAGGTCAGGAGGGGGATGGGAGATCTGTCGGGGTTACGTTAATATGTTTTCTCTATTATCGACTTATTAGTATCTCTTGCCTATGCCCTCCACCCTCTACCCTTTTTCCCCCTTCAGTTTCTCCTTAAGCATTTCATTCACCAGTTGGGGATTGGCCTTCCCTTGGGTCTGTTTCATCACCTCACCCACAAAGAACCCAAAGAGCTTTTCTTTCCCCTTCCGGTAGTCCTCGACCTGCTTTGGACTGGCCTGCATGGCTCTCTCAATCGCCTTTTCGATCTCACCTTTGTCAAGGATCTGGGTCCAGCCTTTGTCTTGGACGATCTTCCCCGGCCTATCACCGGTCCGGTACATTTCTTCAAAGACATCCTTTGCAATCTTGCCGCTGATCGTTCCACGTTTGATCATCGAAAGCATCTCGGCCAGATGTAGAGGTGTAACCGGGCATTGATCAATCTCCTTCTCATCCCCTTTCAATTCCCTCAGAAGATCTCCCATCATCCAGTTGCTGACCGTCTTCGGCTCAGGAAAGAGACGGACAGATTCTTCGTAATAACTGGCCAGGGATTTCGTTGAAGTCAGAATCTCCGCATCATACTCTGGAATCCCGTAATCCCTCACAAATCTCTCCCTTTTCTCATCAGGGAGTTCAGGAAGAGTTTTCCGGATCTCTTCGATCCATGATTCTTCAATGCGGATTGGAACGAGGTCAGGATCAGGGAAATAACGATAATCATGGGCCTCCTCCTTCCCCCGCATGGAAATCGTAATCCCCTGATTCGTATCCCAGAGTCGTGTCTCCTGAATGATCTCACCCCCATCTTTTAAAATCTCGATCTGGCGCTTGATCTCATACTCCAATGCCTTCTCAACAAACCGGAAGGAGTTCATGTTCTTCAGTTCGGTCCGGGTTCCGAATTCCTTCTGACCTCTAAGTCGAACAGAGACGTTGGCATCACACCGAAAATTTCCCTCCTCCATGTTTCCTGTCGAGATTTCCAGATATTGGAGAAGGGAGCGAAGTTTTCTCAGGTAGTCACCTGCTTCTTGAGGAGAACGAATGTCCGGGCCACTCACAATTTCGGCTAAGGGCACGCCTGTCCGGTTAAAATCGACATAGCTGAATGCAGCCGTTTCCGGTGTCTCCCCGTGTTTCAATTTCCCGGCATCCTCTTCAAGATGAATCCGGATGAGCTGAATCCGTTTCTTCTGGCCATCGACCGTGATATCGATAAAACCATGCTCAGCCAGGGGGTACTCGTACATGGAAATCTGATATCCCTTGGGAAGGTCCGGATAAAAGTAGTTTTTCCGCGCGAAGAGACTAAAGGGTGCAATTCGGCAGGAAGTCGCCAGTCCTAACCGGATCGCAAATTCGACCGCCTTCTTATTCAAAACCGGCAGAGACCCAGGCTGCCCAGTGCAGATTGGGCAGGTCAGGGTATTAGGACCCTCACCAAAAGCCGTTGAACATCCGCAGAAGATCTTCGACTTCGTTAATAGCTGTGCATGAACTTCTAACCCGATTACCGGTTCGTATTCCATTATTATCTCCTGTTTACAGGTCCTTTCTGCCTCTAAAAATATAATAAACCCAACGGGTTGTCAAATCTTAAGCTGAAAAGCCATAAAGTGGAATAGCGGAATAATGGAATGATGGAAGAGCAGACCAGAAGAATGATACTCGTAATGAGAAGCTGTGAAAAATCTGATTTTCCGTGGCAGCGTCATTCCGGCTCACGAGGATGGGCGGATTGGAGAAACATCAGGGCGGAACCCACAGAATTGAACACCATAGGCCAAAGCTGCTTAATCAGACTGATTTACTAAAAGCGATGGTTACCCATAACGTCTGATGACCCGCATCCTGAAGTTTCGACAATCTGTCCATCCTTGCAGGCCGAGACACAGATTGCCAATTTCTTCCCAGGTTCTGAGGGGTTACTAATATTTGATCCAGCTTCAGAAAACTCTGTATCTTTGAGAACTCCTATTGTGCATACAAATCAACGATCTCAAAAGCCTGGGTTTCGTTAGACCACTCCAGCCTGAGATCATAGGTCTTTGCACTGCCATCCACAGCAAAATTGACTCCTGGGATCAACCACTCCTTTGGATTGACCTGGGTTATTATATCTCCGGATAATTTTTGCACCAAGATATTTGCACTTAATCTTAAAACCTCCCCTTTCATGTTCTGAGTCTCGACCTGAACAACATGGACGCCTGAAGACAGGCTTGAATAGTTCCAAACGAGGGCGAACCCTCCCTTCTCTGCATTTGGATAGTCAGGATAATCCTCTTTTAGATCTTCTCTCAAGCCTCCGTAAGGAATATCACACACGTATTCTCCATCGATGAAAAGCCTCACCCTTGAGATTCCCTCGTTATCTAATGCCCAGCCGTAGATTGTCTTCAGTCCGAAGACCCTTTTCCCTTCTGATGGACTCTCCAATTCACCAATCATCGGTGGACTTGTTTTGGAATTAGCTGATTCTTGAGAAGAAGCTGAAGCTGCCTGAGCCTCTACTTTCTGAAAGTTGGCCACCAGATTCATTGGCCTATCTAACGTCACAGAGGAGGGATTGCTACTTCCCGAAACATCACCGGACCAATTCAAGAACTTATAGCCACTATTCGGTTTGGCATTGACTGAAACCTTCTGCCCTTGATTAACCCAGTTTGTCCCGGAGGGTGTGACAACACCTCCCTCAGGAGAGTTCACGGAAGTGGTCAACGAATATTGCATCTTAAAATTTGCCACGTAACTCGTGTCTCTGGATGGAGCCACAATGTTATGAATCTGAGGCTTCCTGTCACTCCAAGAGCTGAAGGCATATTGGGATCCAGGAGAACTCCCTTGAAGGGTGCGAGCCTCGAACGTATGGGAAGACCCCACCTCCCAATCGAACGTCCGCGGTGATACATAAGGCACTCCGTCCACAATAACCTGAAGTCCATCCGGATTGGTCTTGATCGTATAGGTTTTTATGGGAGGCTTTACGGTCAGAGCAATTGATCTCGATATGCTATCACTGCCCCTGGCTGCGTTTTTGAATGTGACCATTGCATTATAGGAACCCATCCTGACCTGTTTAACACTGTCATTGATTGAAACGGTCACTTGAACCGTTTCTCCTGGGGCTAAACTGCCGTTCGCCAAAGAAAGGTTCGTCCATCGTGGTTTCTTAGCCACCTTCCATTTGATCGGGATATCGCCTCTATTCCTGATCGTGTAAACCTGGCTGGAAGGACTGAAATCCCCCCCTTGCCTGCCCGAAGCACTCAGACCCTCTAAAGGGGTCACCTCAAGGAATCCTGAGGGAATAAAATTGGCTGTCGCCGTGATATTCCCCTTCATAGATAGTGTAATAAGATTCGTTTCTCCTGCAACACCGCCGCTCCAATCTTTGAAGATATACCCTTCATTGGCTCTGGCTGTCAGTGTGACCTGTTCCCCATTTGCGTAGATCACTTTTTCGGGATCCCGGGTGATGACCCCTGACCCGGGTGGATTCACATTCGGCGTCAGGGAACAAGGATCAGAAGTAAAATTGGCCGTTATAATTTTGGGCCCGTTCATCACAATGAATGTGGGGCTAATCACGCTTGATAGGTCTCCTGACCAACCTGTAAAGTTGTAACCCGTGCTGGCTGTAGCTGAGGCCAGCACGCTTTCTCCGTGGTTGTACCAGTTTGTCACGGGAAGATTGACCTGTCCTCCCCCAGCAGGGCTGATAAAAGTCGTGAGGCTATACTGTGTAATGAAGGACGCCACGTAAATCGCGCCTGTAGAGGGAGTTGTAAGGGTGTGGCTCTGGCCCCCCCCATCATTCCAGGAGCCAAAGGCGTATTGGCTTCCTGATGGGCCAAACTGTGGGGAAGTGATCGAAACCGTATGCGATGATCCAGGGGTCCAGTTGAATGTCTCAGGAGCCCTGTAATTTAGTCCGTCCACCACCACAAAGAGCCCGGGAGGGTCGGTCGTCACGGTATAACCCTGGTTCACTGAGCCGATGTTAAGAGCCACTGCACGAGAGGTGTTTCCGCCCCCTTGAGTCGTATTATTAAACGTAATCGTATCACTATAGGATCCTGCTACAAGGATATTGGAGTTACTATTGATCGAAACAGTCACGGTTGTGCTCGTCCCGGGGGCCAGGCTTCCGCTATTGGAGGAGAGGCTGATCCAACTCTGTGTTTTCGAAGTGCTCCAGTTGATTGCAGCCCCGCCTCTATTTTCAAGCGTATAGATCCGGCTGGACGGAGAGAAGGGCCCTCCTGAAGGTCCTGAGGCGCTCAAACCAAGGGCAGGAGTTACAGCAAGATAACCTGCCACTTCGAAGAGATTCGCAGTGACATTCTTAGGCCCTGTCATGACGACAGAAACAGGATTCGTTGTTGCTGAGAGATCCCCTGACCATCCGCTGAAGCGATAACCGCTATTCGCAGTAGCTGAGATCGTTACATTCTGGCCGCTATTGTACCAGTTCACTCCGGAGGGACTCACACTCCCCCCGGCAGAAGGACTGACTGAAGTTGTCAGGCTATACTCTGTCTTAAAATTAGCCGTGTATGTCATGCTGGAGGATGGGGTTGTGATCGTGTGGGTCTGCCCCCCCCCATCGCTCCACGAAGAATAAGTATTACGAGTTCCAGTTGTCTCCGATTGAGTTATGGGGACTGAAAGAGTGTGCGAAGAACCCGGAGACCAGTTGAATGTCTGGGGTGCTCTGTAGGTTGTCCCGTCGATCGCGATCTGCAGGCCTGAAGGGTTCGTTGATACGGTACAGACGGTCCCCGTCTGGCCAATGGACACAGAAAGGGGGCTTGACCAGCTTGAAACGATACTGGGATGAGTCGAACAGCGGGCCCTGGCCCTCACCAGGTACGCTCCAGCCGAAGACCAGGCCTTGGATTGGGGCGAAGCCCCCCACTGAGAAAGATCGCTCTCATCCCCCTTCCAATCAAATTGATACTGGACTGGATGTCCTGAACTGGATATTGCTCCGCCTGTTGAATAAGAATTGCTGGCTCCCGGATTACTACTCACAGGACCATTAGGTGGCGTGGGTGTGGAAACGGTCTCTGAAGCCACAACAAAATTGGCGACGATCTCCATAGACCTTTTCATCGAAAGCGAAGCAGAATTGTTTTTCCCTGAATAATCTCCTGACCACTCTGAAAAGCTGTAGCCAGGATTAGCTGTTGCTACGAGGGTTACGGTGTCATTGTCATCGTACCATTCCTCTTTTTCTTTTGATAGAACAATTGGAGTGGATCCCGAAGTAGCTCCGCTACTACTGAGGCTGACTGTCCCTGCGTCAGATGGAGAAACGATGAGTTTAATCTTGTTTTGATTCTTAAAATTTGCATTATAGGTCGTGCTCGATGACGGGACATTGACCGTATGGGTTTGCCCGCCTCCGTCACTCCAGGAAGTGAACACGAAACGGCTCCCCTGAGATTTGTTCTGAGGAGATTGGGCAGAGAGCTTGTGGCTTGAGCCAGGGACCCATTGAAAGGTCTGGGGAGTGCTATAGTTGGCATCGTCCACTGTCACCTGAAGTCCTGAAACGCTGGATGAAACCGTGTAAGCCTGAGTGCCCCCTGCCTGGCTGATGCCCACCGAGAGGCCATTTGACCAGTTCGATACGACACTTGTATGAGCTGTACACCGGGCCCTTGCTTTCACCTGGTAACTCCCGGCCAGGGTCCATGTCTTCGATTGACCGGACGGTCCCCAGGAAGAAAGATCTGTCCCGTCTCCTTTCCAGTCAAATTGATACTCCACGGTGTGGCCCATATTTGAAGAAGCGCCACTCGCGGCATAAGAATAATTTGTTCCAGTTACCCCACTGGTCGTCCCGTTAGGTGTCACTGGAGCTGAAACCGTTTCGGTGACCGATGAGAAATTGGCTGTCACGCCTTTATTGCCATTCATCGTTAGGGTCGCAGGATTATTGGTGCCGCTTAAGCTTCCGCTCCATTGGCTGAAAGCGTACCCGGAAATTGCCGTCGCTGTCAGCAATACCTGTTCCCCGTAAACATATGAGGGCTTGTCCGGGTTTTTCGTGACTGAGCCCGAACTAGCTGGATTCGTGCTCGCCGTCAGTGTGTATTGATTCTGGGTAAAACTGGCTGTCACACTCTTCGGCCCGCCCATGGTCAAGGACGCCGGACTGGTTGACCCTGTTAGGTCTCCCGTCCAACTCGAAAAACTATACCCAGCATTTGCAGTGGCTGAGACCGATACGCTCTGTCCTGCATTGTACCAGGTCGCTCCCGAAGGACTGACCGTCCCTCCTGCTGAAGGACTGGCAGAAGTCGTCAGACTGTACTGGGTCCCAAGGTTAACTGTGTACGTCGTACTCGTTGATGGCGCTGTAATCGTGTGGCTCTGGGCTCCACCGTCACTCCACGAAGCAAAAACATACCGGGTTCCTGTTCCTCCCTGAGGTGATGGAGATGAAACGGTGTGAGAAGAACCAGCCGTCCAGTTGAATGTCTGTGGCGCAGTATACGTTGTTCCATCGACGGTTATCTGTAACCCGGCAGGATTGGACGCAATGGTATAAGAGTATGTCTGTGCAGTGTTTGTTGCTGCGCCACTCACTTCATTTGAAAACCCGCTCTCATTATTGGATGTGTCGTAGGCTGTGACAGCGATGTAGTAAGTCTGGCCGGAGGTCAAACCTGCGAGGGTATAGGTTGTAAGATTTCCTACGTTGATGGGGGTTCCATAACTGTGGGAAGCCGTTCCATAATAAACCTTGTACCCTGCCAGATCAGACTCTGTGTTGGGATCCCAGGCGAGCTTAATCTGGGCCGAGAAAGCAGCCTGGCTTGGAAGCAAAAGAAACGCAATGACGATGAGAAAAAGAGGGAAGTGAAACTTGAAAGGGCTTAAGGAGTTCGTTTCCCGAATAGAAGTGGAAATGCGAGTTTTTGACATACAGTACCTCCTCAAAAAAAAAGCCGCGCGTGATAACAGCCCGAAGGAGGTGCTGTATACGCCCGGCAACCCTGCTACCCTATCCCTTGAATCTGGACTTAGGCCAGCGGCTTTGCGCCCCACTCTTTCGAGCGGTTTGCCTTTTGCGAGCAAAATTCAAATATGATGGGTTAGGATTAGCAAAAAAAGTGCCGGGCGGACTTGAGAACCTCTTGGTTCTTATGATTCTTATGGATAAATTAAAATAGAAAGTAATATCAATGGATTAGAATCATATTGGAATTCTCCTCCTTCTCGAAGAAACAAATTTTAGACTCGGAATCTTATGAATTTATTTCAAATCCTTTGACATTTTGACACAAACCTATCCCCTTCCGAGACTGTATAGTATTGTTATTCTGAGGCGGTAGCCGAAGAATCTCTATGGTCGAATCAGTTGAAATGATTGGATTCTTCACTTCGTTCAGAATGACAACCATCACCAATTCCCCTATTTCGACACAGTCTCGAAGGGGAGGGACAATGGCCATCTTCCTCCCCCTTCAAGGGGGAGGTTGGGAGGGGGATGGGAATCTGTCGGAGCAAGGGCTCAGCACGAACGCTTATGTGAACGGCATTGCCCGTGCCAATATGCAGGGAGGGAAGGAGGGATTTAGTTCCCAGTGTCTACAAAATATGGCTCGACTAACAACACGAAAATCTTTTGTTATTTGAGAGGGACTAAAATTTGGATAAATCGGGCAGGAATATTTAGGCAGGTTTTAGATAATCTAAACAGGTGAATATTGGAGGTCGTCTGTCTAATCTAACTTTATTTGAGTATAGTAGATGTTTTTTGATTCGCCTTTCTCTCCTAAGACCATTCTACCCCATTTCATGATCGACTCTTCATTAATCCTATTCGAGTTCTTTCTTCTCTCCGGCAGTATTCCAATCAGAATATCCCCCATTTCCTCGTCATGAAGATAAAATTCGTAGGCAACCATAGTCGTTTATCCCCCGATAAACTTGCTAGCAAGAGCAATTCTGGAATTTTGTCATATGTCCCATTATTCCATCATTCCATTATTCCACTATTCCATTTCATCGGTTTCATTCTATTTCAACGTTTGGAGCGTTGTCTTTGCTTCCTCCGCACCGGGAAACTTTGGATCGATCTCAAGGGCCCTTTTCAGTTCCCGTTTTGCCTCTTCCTTGTTTCCGTTTTTGTAGTAGGCCATTCCAAGGTGGTACTTTACAAGTGGATTATCCGTGATTTTTTCGTTTGCTTCCTTCAGATAAACGACAGCCCGGCTGAAGATATTCTTCTTATAGTAGACCCAACCCAGGGTATCTGAAATATGAGGGTCATCGGGAACCTGCTCTTTGGCGCTCTGGGCTAAATTCAGCGCCTCATCGATCTTTTCTCCGCGATCAGCATAGAGATAGGCAAGGTTGTTTGCAGCAGGGGGAAACTTGGGATTGATCTTCAGGGCATTTTGGTAACATTCCTTCGCCTTGTCGTACTTTTTCTGGAGGTCATAAATGATCCCTAATGCCATATAGGCTGGGATGGAATTTGGGTCCTTCTTAATCGCGTTATTGTATTCCACGACAGCCTTATCTGTTATATTATGTCGGACGTAGGAACTCCCGAGAGATATGTAAAACAAGGAAACATTCGGATTGATCTCAATCGCCTTTTTATAACTGGCTTCAGCCCTAACTGCATCCTTATTATATTCATAGACCTGCCCGAGGAGATTATAGAAGTAAGGGTTTTGAGGTGAGGTCTTGATCTGGGTCTCCACTCTCTCGATTGCTTTCCTGTTCTCTTTCTGGCGAAGGTATACATTGACAATCAGGCTCAAAGGCTCCAGAAAATTGGGCTGCATTGCCAGTGCCTTCTCGAATTCTGGCAATGCCTCCCTTTCCTTTCCCTGAGCCAAAAAGATCCTTCCTTTCTGGTAATATCCAATTGGATTGTTGGGCGCAAGCTGGACGAGACTGTCAACAGCTTTACCCGCTTTCTGGATGTCCCTCTTCTGGAGATAGGCATTTCCGAGGATGAGGTTTGCCTGAACGGACTTCGGATCCCTTTTCAGGATTTCCTGGGCCTCTTCAATTGCTAAATCCGACACCCCACTCCTGAGCTGGATATCGGCCAGCAGCAGTCTTGCCTCAATCCAATCCGGATTGAGCTTCACTGCCTCTGCCAGTTCATTCTTGGCCTGTTGAATGTCCCTGTTCCCGAGGTATGCGAGACCGAGGAAGTGATGTCCCATTGCGGACTTTGGATTCTCTTTGAGATAGGATTGAAACAGGGTAATCGCTTCATTGAACTCCTTCTTAACCAAATGCAATCTTCCCTTCAAATAAGTCCCCTCATGGCTCTTTGGATTGATCTCAAGAATCTTTTTAGTGATTTCAGAGGCCTTATCAAATTGATTATCATTCAAATAGGCCTCTGCAATCTTTACCCTTGCAGGGACATTCTTCGAATCCGTATCAATCACTTTTTGATAAGCCTCGATGGCCTTTTCCTTTTTCCCCCAGATCAAATAGAAATCCCCCAGATGAAGAGTTGACGCGATCCTCCTGGGCTCAATTTCAATCGCCTTTAAAAACTGCTTCTCAGCATCCTCCATTCTCTTGAGGCTGATATAAAGATCTCCAAGTGCCACAAAGACACCTGGATCCTTTGGATGGATTTTGGTCACCTCGATCAATTCAGTCTCTGCCAAATCTGCTTTTCCGCTTCTCCGATAAAAATCGGCCAGGGCATACCGCGCCCGGATCGATTTCTCATCTGCCTTAGTGGCATCTTTAAAAGTCTTTTCCGCTTCAGGATAATCCCTTTTAAGAATGTAGAGATTGCCTAAATGCAGGTGCGCATCGATATATTTCGGATTCAATTCAATGGCCTTTCTTGCTTCAGAAATGGCCCTTTCCAGATCTTTCTCAGCCACATAGACCGAACTCATCAGAAGATGACCGGAGGCGTTATTTGGCTCTTTCGAGAGAACCATCTCCGCCTGCTCCCTGGCCTTTTTGGAGTCCCTTGAAAGAAGAGAGAGAGTTCCCAACTGGAGGCGCGCGTCAAGAAGATTTCCATCCAATTCCACGCTCTTCGATAATTCAGAGAAGCCTTCTCGAAGTTGTCCCATTTTCAAATATGAGAGCCCCAGCCTGTAATGAGTTTTTGCATCGTTGGGTTCGATCTGAAGGACATTCTTGTATTCGATGATCGCTTCCCGAAGCTTATTCTCAGAAAAATACTTTTCCGCTTTTTTCCAGTGGCGATTCATCTTCGCTTCTTTGCTGCAACCCAATGCAAGGAAAACGAAAGAACAGAAAATGATTAAAAGGATTATTGAATTCCGACCTTCTTTAGAGACTCTCATAGACCTTTCCTATCTTTAATATTTATGGTTCTGAAGAAAAAAGAATTAAAACTTCAAAAAA
>DATIGG010000298.1:0-3042 GCA_035454825.1 Thermodesulfobacteriota bacterium
TGCCAGCAGTCGTAGTCCGTTGCAAAGGCGATCGTTGTGTAACAGATCTCTGCTTCCCGAGCAAGCTTCGCTTCAGGAAGATTGGTCATTCCAATCACGTCCACTCCCCAGGATCGATATAGCTTCGATTCGGCCCGGGTAGAAAATTGAGGTCCTTCGATACAGAGGTATGTTCCGTCTTTTTGGACCGTGGCTCCTACCCCCGTTCCTGCCTCGTAAAGGATCTGGCTCAGAACCGGGCAGACCGGATCGGCAAAACCGACGTGACCAACAATGCCATCACTGAAGAAGGTGCTCGGACGACCAACGGTCCGGTCGATAAACTGATTTGGAATGATCATATCACCAGGATGGATCGATTCCTTCATCGATCCTACAGCACTCACACCAATGATCCACTGGACACCCATCTGTTTTAAGCCATAGATATTTGCCCTGAAATTCACAAAGGAGGGGGCAATTCGATGACCTCGTCCGTGACGGGGTAAGAAAACGACCCGGATGCCTTCGAGTCTTCCAAGCACAAACGAATCAGATGGATCGCCAAAAGGCGTTGTCAACGAGACGGTCTGACTCTCTTCCAGGCCTTCCATCTGATCAAGACCTGACCCTCCGATGATTCCAACGATCCTTTCAGACATCACGCTTTCTCCTTGCCGCCCTTTACCTGCCTTTGCCTCCTCAATGAAGGGAGAAAAAGGGGAAACACATTGTCAACTCTTTTTGTTTAGAGAGTTATGGTAAGTGATTTAGACTACCGTGTCAAACGATCCGACTCTTGATTCGAGTTGGCCGCACGCCGCTGAGATTTCCGTGCCCTTACTTACCCGAACAATAGCTGTCAGACCACTCTCCATCAAAATCGCTTGAAATCCTCTGATCTTTTCCTCGGGAGGTCTTTTAAAAGGGAGGGCAGGGCCTTCATTCAGGGGGATGAGATTCACTTTGGAAGGAATCCCCCTCAGTATTTTCACCAAATCTCTGGCGTCTTGAGAAGAATCATTGAACCCTTCGATGAGAACATATTCAAACGTAATCCTCGTTCTTGGTCGGAGAGGAAATCTTCGACAGGCCGCCAAAAGGTCTTTTAGGGGATAGCGGCGGTTGATCGGCATGAGATAGCTTCGAGTCTCTTCGTTCGAGGCATTCAGGGAAACAGCTAAGCGGAAAGTGATCTTCGTCTTTCCCAACTGTTCGATCTCAGGAAGAAGGCCCGCCGTGGAAAGGGTAATTCGCCTGGACGAAAATTTATAAGCATCCGGATGGGCCATCAGCTCAATTGCCTTCAACGTGTTTTCATAATTGGCCAGTGGTTCCCCCATCCCCATCAGGACGATATTGGTGATGGGGACATTTTCAGGCAGTATCCTTCGAGCCGCTGAAATCTGGTTGAGAATTTCGGAGGTCGTCAGATTTCGTTTTAATCCTTTTTTCCCGGTCAGGCAGAATCGGCAACCCATGGCACATCCTGCCTGGGTTGATATACAGAGGGTCCTTCGAGATTTTTCCGGAATGAGGACGCTCTCGATCCGGTTTCTATCTTCCAGTTGAAATAAGAATTTTTTCGTTCCATCCTTCGCTTCTTCCACACTGAGCGGGAGAAGGGTTGAAAGGGTGCTGATCCTGCTGAGATCCTCCCGGAATCTCTTTGAGAGATTGGTCATTTCATCAATCGACCGGACTCCCTTCGGATAGAGCCATTTAAGGACCTGGAGCATTCGATACCTCTCCTTTCCAAGAGAGGCAATCAACTCCCGCAATTCCGAAATGCCCAGGCTCTTAAGATCTATCTTTTCAGGGCAGGCATTCAAATGACGTGACCTCCTTTGCTGCTTTACCATTATAAATTTTATGCATCTTTTTCTCAAACCATCCAGGACTCCCTTTTAAATTGACAAGAGGAACATCTTTATCCTATTCTAAGAATCATCTGCGGGGAATGAAAAGATAAGGAGGGAATGATGCAAGAGGGAAGAGAAAAACTGTACGACGTGATCATTTTAGGAGGAGGGCCTGCTGGTTTGACTGCAGGACTTTATGCAGCGAGGGCGAGGCTTAAGACTCTCCTGATTGAAAGCGGCCTCTTCGGAGGACAGATGACTACAACCGAGCTTATTGAAAATTATCCCGGCTTTCCCCAGGGGGTTACAGGTGAAGAGCTAAGCCGTTTGATGGAGGAGCAGGCGAAACGATTCGGTTTGGAGATGATTAACCAGGAGATCATCGAAGTGAGGACTGAGGGCGATATTAAGCATGTCCGTACCCATGAGTCGGACTACCATGGTGAGGCCATCATCATTTGCACGGGCACGGAATACAGAAAATTAGGAGTCCCTGGTGAGAAAGAATTTGCAGGGAAGGGAGTGTCCTACTGCGCCACCTGCGATGGAGCATTTTTTCAGGATAGAAAGATTATTGTCGTTGGAGGAGGAGATTCTGCCTTGACGGAAGCCCTCTTTCTGACGAAATTCGCTAAAGAATTGACCATTATTCACCGGAGGGATGCGCTTCGGGCCACGAAGATCTATCAAGAGAGGGCCCTCGCCAATCCGAAAATCAAATTTTTCTGGAATTCTGTAGTCCAGGAGATAAAGGGAGACAAGGTGGTCGATTCTGTGGTCGTTAAAAACGTCAAGACAGGAGAAGTGAGTGAGCTCGAAGCCGAGGGCGCATTTCTCTTCATTGGCCTTACTCCTCGAACCCAGTTTATGAAAGGGTTGGTAGCGATGGACGAAGGGGATTACATCTGTACCAATGCGAATTGTGAAACTTCTGCGAAAGGTGTATTTGCGGCCGGAGACTGCAGGAAACAACTGCTTCGCCAGATTGCCACAGCCGTTGGGGATGGGGCAACAGCAGCCTTCGCTGCGGAGAAGTATCTGGAGGGAAAAGAATAAGTTGCGATTGAATTCTCAGTCTAAAATATGCAAAAATTTAGGTATCATAGATGATCCCTTCCAAGGTTAAAGGTCAACAGAGAATACGGGTATCTCTTGTCGTCGTTTGGCTCTGGATGGCAGCCTTTCCCATTTTTTCGATGGG
>DATIGG010000299.1:0-2466 GCA_035454825.1 Thermodesulfobacteriota bacterium
GATCGGTTTGAGAAGCGGCTAGAGGATAAGGGGAAAATCCGAGGCTATCGTGGAGGATACCTTCCCGATGTCCGCCGGGAGATTGAAAGGGGGTTAAGGGATAAACAGGTCGAAGCTGTCGTTTCCACCAATGCCCTTGAACTTGGGATCGATATTGGAGATCTGGATGCCTGCGTGATCGCCGGTTATCCCGGTACGATTGCGAGCACCTATCAACAGGCAGGAAGAGTTGGGAGGCGATCTGAGAGGTCAGTGGCGGTTCTCGTTGCCAGGAGCCAGCCCCTTGATCAGTTCATCATTGAGAACCCGGACTATTTTTTTGGACAGCCACCCGAACATGGACTCATCAATCCGGATAACCTCCTCATTCTGCTCAGCCATATTCAATGCGCTTCCTTTGAGCTTCCCTTTAGGGATGGAGAAAACTTCGGGCGGGAAAGACTGGATGAGATCCTGAGATATCTCGAAGAGAAAGGGGCGCTTCACCATAAAGACCAGCACTGGTACTGGACCCAGGATGCCTACCCTGCCGAGAAAGTAAGCCTCCGGTCGATCTCCGAAGAAAATTTTGTGGTCGTCGATACCACGAAGAAGAAGGAAGAGGTGATTGCCGAGGTCGATTTTGCGAGCGCCCATACCACCCTTTATGAAGGGGCTGTCTATCTCTGTGAATCCGAACTCTATACGGTTGAGAAGCTCGACTACCCCAATCGAAGGGCCTATGTTAAAAGGACCCGGGGGGACTACTATACCGACGCCATCGATTATACCGATGTCTCTATCCTGGAAGGCTTTGAAAGAAAACCGGGAGAAGAGATGGTCTATGAGCATGGAGAGGTAAAAATCGTGACCCGTGTGGTCGGATACAAAAAGATCAAATTCTATACCCTCGAAAACCTGGGGTACGGAAAGATCGAGCTTCCGGACCTCCAGTTTCACACGACCTCCTACTGGATGACTTTCAGAAGGGAATTCGTGGAACGCCTACCTTACCTCCGTTTAGAAGTGATCGATGGTGTCCTCGGGCTTGGATATGCCCTTCATTCGGTGGCAGCCCTCCATCTGATGTGTGATCCCCATGATCTGAACCGCTGCGTCGGGGACCGTGGAGCAAAGTGGTTTCTCCGGCTTTCGAGAGATTCCAAGGGGATCTACTCCTCTTTCGATTCATCTGAGGAGATTTCTAAGGAAAAGCTGGAGCTTTTTGAACCGACCCTTTTTCTTTATGATAATTATCCGGGAGGGATCGGATTTAGTCACCAGCTCTTTGATGATTCCCGGGCCCTGCTTGAAAAGGCTCAGAAGTTAATTTCAAAGTGCGAATGCCGCTCGGGCTGCCCTTCCTGTGTCGGCCCTGCCAAGGAGGTCGGCGAAAAATCAAAAGAGGTGGCGCTGGCATTGTTAAAAGAAATACTCCAGAAGGGGTCGTAGGATTCCAGGATTCAAGGGTTCCAGCGTAGTGACTTCTCGAATCCTCGAACCCTTGGCCCCTTGAATCCATTCGCTTTGAGATATGAACCTTCGCGAGCGATTAGAGCGTCTCACCTCTGTTTCGAAGCCTGACCAGGCAGACCGATCCCAGAATCTTCATGAGTTGAGGGAGCGACTGGATCGACTCCTTGAGCCTAAGAAGGCCTATCGAAAGAGGGACATTTACCCGATCGAGGGATTGGTTAAGGGAGAGATCGTTCCTACCCCCCATGGAGAAGGCTTTCAGGTTAAGGAATATTTCGCTTCCGATTATCGTTATGGAGAAATGAATTTAGCCGAAATTCTTGGAATCCCTACCTACCCAGCCCATCTGCTTTCAAGGGATGAACGGTTGAAGGATCTCGATCTTCAAAAAACGCTTTTTCTCGATACAGAAACGACCGGCCTGACTGGAGGGACAGGAACGTTTGTCTTCATGGTTGGATTGGGCTTCTTTTGTGAAGGCGGGTTTGTCATCCATCAGATCTTTATGAGGGATTACTCCGAGGAGAAGGCATGCCTTTTCCTTCTCAATCAATTTCTCGAATCCTTCCAGGTTCTCGTTACTTTCAACGGGAGGCACTATGACATCCCCCTTCTTGAAACACGGTTTATTCTTTCAAGGATAAATTCCAGAATTCGAGAGATGCCCAATTTCGACCTCCTCTTTCCATCAAGAAAGATCTGGAAGGGAGCTTACGAGAATTGCCGTCTTGTCACCCTTGAGTCGAAACTCTTAGGCCTGGGAAGGGAGGATGATGTTCCATCGGAATGGATTCCCCAATTGTATTTCGAATATATTCAAACCGGAGACGCCCGAGAGATTCACCGGGTTTTCTACCATAACCAGATGGATATCCTCACCATGGTGGCGCTGATGGGGAGGATCCATCTTGTCTACCACGATCCCCACGCGGCAAGGCCAACGAAAGGAATCGAACACTTTTCCTTGGGAAGGCATTTCTGGGACCATGGCTTGCGTGAAAAAGCCATTCC
>DATIGG010000300.1:0-4399 GCA_035454825.1 Thermodesulfobacteriota bacterium
ACGCGGACGAGCTTTGGAACCACCTTTTTCATCAACTCTTCGCTGGTTGTCTTCCAGCGGACTGCCATCTCTCCATAGCTCTGGTCATGGCATTCGATACAACGTTTTTTGATGGTATCGAAGTTTTCCTTCTTTTTTGAAACCACGCCCTTGTGGCAATCGACGCATTCGACTACTCCCAATTTAATACTCGGTCTTTCCTTCGCTCCGAGGCCTCCTTTTCCCTCAACCAGTTTCTTGACATTGAGATGACAATCCCCGCAACCCACTTTTTTGATTTCCTTCCCGTGGTGGCAACCGGCGCAGTTCTTTAGGTAGGTCTTTCCATGATTTTCACGAGGCGAATGGCAGTCCGAGCACTTGATGCCGAGGCCCGCCGAATGCGTTTCGTGAGAAAACTTGGTCTCATTAAAGGGAACGGTCCGTTTTTCGATCCCAACATGACAGAGAGAATTGCATGTTATGTTGGTCTTAATTTCCTGAGGTTTATAGTTTTTATCGGCGGCGGCATGGGCCTGTTCAGCCTTACTGTTCGCCACAGTGAGAAGTTTGATCGCATACTCAATGTTGTGGATCCCCCGGCCCAGATTGACAAGGCTATAGTTTTGGCGGGCTTCGTTCAAGAGGGTCTTTGCCTTCTTTGAATCCGTAGGTTTCCCCTGGGCTTTTTCAGATTCGTAGAGCACCTTCTGCACGTTGGAGATTCGTTGACTGGTTTCATTCTCCATTTTCGAGAGAAAGCTTTTCCAGTGGGTTAATGTCCCATCAAATCCTTCCCCATGACAGTCCACGCAGGCTTCGCCGATGGCCTTTTCCTCATACTTTGTGGTATGAAGGGCGGCCTGACTCGTTTCAGCCCTTCGATGGCAGGCGACACAGTCCACATTTGTCAAAAACATGAGACTGGGAGAATCAGGGACACCAATTCCTCCTGTCCCGCGATAAAACTCCTTGGGACCCATATGAGCATCCTTGCTGTGACATTTGTCGCAATTAGACGGGGTGTGGGTGATCGTCGGAATCTGACCGATCTCGTGGCGAAGCGGCGTATGGCAGGAAGAACACTCGATCTTATGATCCGTGACGTGTTTCCTATGAAGGGATTGAGAAGGATATTTTGTCACGAGTATTTCAGGTTCATTGTGGCATTCGAGACACTTTCCCTCAGGCACATGGGCATCCCCTTGAACCACACTGAGATGACACTTCTCGCACGCCACCCCTCGATCAATATATTTACGATGGTTGAAATTCCAGCCCTTGACATTGATGTCGCCTTTAGGCGCAATGTGGCAAGAGGTGCAACCTCCTACTGCACAGGAGATGCAGTCCTCTTCCCCCTTTGGCCCCGCCTTATAATAGTGACAGATGAAGCAGTTGGTTTCATGGACCGTGAGGTGGGTTCCCTGAACGATCTGGGCATGGCAGGAGGTGCAGCGAAGTTTCATCCCCCGTCTCAGTTCCTCGAGGTGTTTTCCATGGGAGAAGGCCACATTCTTATAGATCATATCTCCCTTGAGGTTTTCAATCTTATGGCATCCCTGCTGGAGGCAACTCGCATCGCTGATCTCTGCGTGGGGCTTGCTCGGTCTCTTTCCGGAGATGAAATAAGCCAAGGAGACCTGGCCATCGACCCACTTTCCTTTCAGGTGATTCACGAATCCCGGCTCATAATGGCATTGGGTGCAAGCGACATTCCTGTGGCTCGAAGCCTTCCAGGATTCGATATAGGTACCCATCTGGTGACAGAGGCCGCAGAAGGTGGAACTTTCTGAAAATTTGAGAAGGGCAACGGAAATAATGAAAAAGAGAACGACAGAGAAGATCAGAAGAACCTTGATCCCCTTTTTGTGTTTCTGGGTCCCTTTTTTGGCTTCATTGAAAAAGTCGATCCAGAAGGCCTTGACTAAATTGTATAGATTTTTTAAAGTTTCCATCAGTACCCCACCCCTTTCAAAACAGAATTTTCACAGCTTTTATAGAATTTATCAAGAGTAAAATGGTAAAGCGAAAAAGACTCCTTTTCATCATGGCAGGAATAGGTCTCCTTCTCTTTACAGGGCCTGATCTTCTTCTCTCAAGAATCGTTGAAGACTCCATGGTTCAAAGAGAGGAAAGGCTCAAGGCCTTCCGTAAAGAAAGAGACCGATTCTTTAAAGAAGACCCACGCTCTCCTCTAAAGGAGAGCGACCGAAAGAAGTTTAAGGGTCTCCTCTATTACCCCATTGACCTTCGATATGCGATGACCGGATCGATCGAAAAGTATCCGGTAGAACCCAAGCCCATCTATGTCACCCTCCCAACGAACAAAGAGGTGGGGAAGAGATATGTCAGATATGGTGGGTTCAAATTCAACTGGGAAGGAAAGGAGCGCGTCCTTCAAATCTACAGGCCTCTGGGAGGCGGAGAACTCTTTCTTCCGTTTAAAGACGAAACCTCCGGAGTAGAGACCTTTTCGAAAGGACGTTATCTCTACATTGAATCGATGCCAGGCGAAAAGGTGTTGATCGATTTCAATCGGGCTTATAACCCCTTCTGCCACTATAATGAAAAATATACCTGTCCCTTTGCGCCCGAGGAGAACTGGCTTAAAATCCCCATCCGGGCCGGAGAAAAGCGGTTCCAGTGAATGGAGTGATTTAACCCATGCCTTGAAATCAGTTGGGGCTTCGGTTATTTTTGGGTTCGCAAAGAAAGGAGAACTATGGATTGACCCTTAGAAAAGCGCTCATCCTTTTAATGCCTATCCTGATCCTGCTCTTCCTTATCCCTTTTGTGCAAAGCGCACCCCGGATTCAATTCTCCATCGTTTACACAAATGATGTCATGGGTGAGGTCGAGCCCTGTGGGTGATTCAGGAACCCTCTTGGTGGTGTCGCCAAGAAATCAACTCTGATTTCGCAGATCCGAAAAGAGAATCGAAAGGTGCTTCTCCTTGATACGGGAAACCTCTTTTTCCGAAAGCCTTCCCAGACAGAGATGAAACAGAAAGATGGGTTTCTCCGGGCGGAACTCCTGATCCAGGCCTACAACGAGATGGGGTATGACGCCGTCAATGTGGGAGAGAGAGACTTGATGGAAGGACTCCAGTTTCTCACGGGGTTGGCCCCAAAGGCCAGGTTTCCATTGGTCTCGGCAAATCTGGTGGACAGAAGAACAGGAGAATCGATCTTTCGCCCTTATGTCATCAAAGAGATTGCCGGAGTAAGAGTAGGCATCCTCGGGCTGATGAGTGAAGGGTTTGACACGACCTTTCAGGAGCGGGAGCACGGGCTTCGTATTCTCGATCCTTTCACCACCTCCAAGACTCTGATGAAAAATCTTAAAGAAAATTGTGACCTCCTCGTCGTCCTATCGCAGCTGGGAGAATTGAAGGATAAAAGACTGGCAAAAGAGAATCCCCAGATTGATCTCGTCCTGGGAGGAGGGGGAGAATCGAAACGGGCCGTTCATGAAAGAGTAAACGAAGTCCCGATTTATCGATTGGAGCCCAGGGGAGGATATCTTGGCCGGATCAATTACTCTTTATCCGACACGCGAAAGCCGATCAAATTTGTCATTTCTCAGGAACGAGATGAGATCGAGAAGCGGCTGGACCGCGTCATTCAGCATTTGAACCAGATCAAATCGGAGATGACGAAATCCGGGAAGCCAAATGAGGTAAGGGAAAAAGAATGGCGGTATTTAGAATCGAAACGAAAGGAGTTAGAACAGATCCTTTTTGCATTCGAAGATAAGAATATTTACAGCTATACTGCCCTTCCTGTCCAGCTTTCTGTAAAGGATGATCCCAAAATCATCAAGGCCATGGAGGCCTACCGGAACGAATCGATCAAATTGTATAAGCCCAGAGTGGCGGTCCTGCCGGAGAAAGAATTATCTGAGAAGGAGATGATGACCCGAATTCCTAAAGAGAGCCCCTTTATTGGGGCCATTTCCTGTAAAAAGTGTCATGCATTAAACTATCAGAATTGGCTTAAGACAAAACATGCGAAGGCTACCCAGACCATTGCGTCTTCGCCCAAATACAGCCAGGAGGAATGTCTGATCTGTCATTCGACCGGTAATGGGAAGATGGGAGAATATGTGACCACCGAAGATGTCCCTTTCTTCCTTCGGGGGGTCCAGTGTGAAGCCTGTCATGGAGAAGGAGGAAGGCATCCGGGGGGAAAAAAGATTTCAAGGAAGGTCACTCTGGGTGTCTGCCGGAACTGTCACACCAAGGATCAAAGCCCCGTCTTTAATTACCTCGCCTATATCGAGAAGATCGGCTGCCAGATCTCTAAATAAGGAGTTCAAGGGGTCTCATCCATAGACAAGCGTGAATATTTTTGGTAAGAGTGGAAAAAGTACTCGAAATGCTCTCCAGATAAGGTCAAGAAGGATCAAAGAATTAGAA
>DATIGG010000301.1:0-3780 GCA_035454825.1 Thermodesulfobacteriota bacterium
AAGCATTCCATTCAGAGCAGTTTTTTGCCACTGGGCAGGGAAACTGGGGTGATGACTTCCCCTCCGCAGCCTGAGCACATGACATTAATGTGGGATGTTGGATGCCTAAACTGGTTCGGTTTTCGAGCATGGAATCGCCCATGCCTTCTTTGCTGGTACGTGGGGAAACCTCTCTTCTACTAAAACCGGATTAATAACGGTTTCTGCTGCCGCTATAATCCATTCGCCCTCCGCCCGTTCTTCCCTCGTCTCGGCGGGGCCGTGCCTCACTCACACTGATCTCTTTGCCCAGGAGTTCTTTCCCGTTAAGGCTCTTAATCGCTGTCTGGGCCTGAGACTGCATTCCCATTTCTACAAAGCCAAAACACCGGGACTGTCCGGTATACTTGTCTTTGATCACTCTTGCTGAGGCTACCTGACCGAAAGATTCAAAAGCCTCCCGAATCGTCTCGTCTGTTACATTAGATGATAAGTTTCCAACGTAAATGTTCATAATAATTCTCCTTTTTTTGGATTTCTCCCGTTTTTTAGTCTATTTCTGCATGCTTCCTGTCAAGGGGTTCTCTTCGGTTGCTTTGCTAACTTCCCTTTTGCCTTTTGTTCCTGTTTGTTCATCTTTTGTTTCCGACCCTTGTCCTTATCCTTCTTGCCTTTGTCTCCCATTGCATACCTCCTTTTTCCCTTGTTCCCTTTGCCTTCAAAGTCAAGGGTTTCACATCACCAAGCCCTTTCCTGATCATTAGCAAATGAAGAACTAAACCGCTTCGCGGTAGAAACGAAGGTTGGTGCGAAGCAGCGTTTCTTGCACCAAGGGTCAGTTTTGATGTCAGCATAAAAAAAACCCGCAAAGAAGCTGTTTTGAGTTCTCTGCGGGTTTCTCTCGCGTCCAAAAAGGACTCTTTGCAACTAGTTTCAGTTTTTTTATAGCCTATTCTCTGCTAAATAGCAAGACAAATCTTCATCTCCAAGTTTCACCTCGTTATTTTCCTTGAAATTAAAGAGAGTTTAAGATATTCTATTTCTTTAAAGGAGGTGATCATATGCCTATCTCAGCTTATGTCTTTATTGAGTGTACGGCAGGGGCTGCCAAGGAGGTTGCCAGGGAGATTGCTAAGATTCAGGGGGTCAAGAAGTCCAATTCAACCACAGGCCCCTATGACGTGATCGCCCTGGTGGAAGCACCGGATATCAATATCCTTGGCGACTACATCATCACCAAAATTCAGGGACTTGCGGGTGTATTGAGGACCCAGACGAATGTAATCGTGGACTGACGAAAAGCCAATTTGATTGTCATTACGAAGGGTCTTGAGGTTTTGGGAAAAGAGACTGCGACGCCCTATGCGCTCGCAGTGACAACAAAAACAAGAGGGATCATCAAAGGAGAAAACATTATGGGGAGCGTGGTCAAGAAACGACGCAAGAAGATGGCCAAACATAAACACAAAAAGCAGTTGGACCGGGATCGTCATAAGAAAAAGAAATAACATTTTTTCATGCGCCGAAGCTGGATCAATATCCTTCTATTCATTTTAACGGTAATCTCAACATGGTTAACCGGAGGACCTGGGTACTCCATAGCCATTATGCTTATCCTTCTGGGACATGAATTAGGTCACTACTTCATGTCCCAGAGGCACGGGATCAGGGCAACCTTGCCCTATTTCTTACCTTTTCCACTTTCTCCCTTCGGTACCTTCGGCGCGGTCATCCGAATGGAGAGCACGGTTTCCTCCAGAAAAGCTCTCTTCGATACGGGTGCAGCAGGACCTTTGACAAGCTTCTGTCTCAGCATCCCTGCCATTATAATCGGATTAAAACTTTCCGAGGTTATCCCTACCGCTCAACTCAAGGAAGGAACTCTCCGGTTGGCCGATCCTCTCCTTTTTTCTTTCATCCAACGACTCGTCATCGGTGACGTTCCGGAAACACACGACATCATTCTCCATCCCATTGGGTATGCAGGTTGGGTAGGTCTCTTCGTCACTGCCCTGAACCTCCTTCCAATCGGGCAGCTTGATGGAGGTCATATCGCTTATGCACTGTTTGGGAAGAAAAGTCGGATTATCTTCCTCATTGCCATAGCGGTCATGGCCTTTATTACCGTTTTTTTCAATCCGGGCTGGCTTCTTCTCCTTGCCCTGTTCATTATTTTTGGATTCCGGCATCCTGCTCCCATGGATGATTTCACACCTCTCGACTGGAAGAGGAAATTACTGAGTGTCATCACTTTTTTAGCCTTTCTTCTCTCGTTTACTCCGACCCCCTTTCCGGACTTTGTTAAAGAGCTTAAGGAAACCTTCCACTGGTTCTAACCCCTATTTCCCTCGCGTTAACAATCACAACCCCTGAAATCGACAAGATTCCATCGAGAAAAGATAAGACAGTGGGGATCTCCTTCAGCCACGGCCAGGCGATCAGGGTAGTTCTCTCTTCCCCAGGCCTCACTTTTGAACGTTGTGAGAAGCTCCCCCTGTCAAAGAGCTAATCAATGTGAAATAAGTAACGTGCTCAGATGAATGAAAGACGATTTGAGAATTGAGAATATAACTTAATACATTGAAATAAATAGGAAAATAATTTTGTTGTATAGATTGTTAAAAAATTCACTTTTCCCTTGAAATTCCTTTTTCAGGGTAATATAATGGGATAACTTTAAGATTTTAGAAACGGAGGGCGGAAAATGAGTAAAAGAGGATGGATTGTCACATTTTCGGGAATGGGTTTAAATCTTGCCCTGGGTGTTTTATATGCCTGGAGTGTTTTTGGCAAACAGTTAACGGAAGCTGTTGATAAAGGTGGTTTTGGTTGGAGCAAAACAGAAGCAGCCTTACCGTACACCGTTGGCATTGCTTTCTTTGCCGGCATGATGGTCCCGGCTGGTCGTCTTCAGGATAAATTCGGCCCCCGGATCGTTTCAACCTTTGGCGCCCTCTTAACGGGGATTGGACTGATTGTTGCCAGTTTTGCCTCACCTGGAAATATGTTTCCTGCCCTCCTTGGATTCGGGGTGATGGCCGGCACAGGAATTGGTCTGGGTTATGCCTCGGCCACACCGGCTGCTGTGAAGTGGTTCCCGCCGGCAAAGAAGGGGCTGATAACAGGCATCGTGGTCAGCGGTTTTGGGCTTGCGTCGGTTTATATTGCCCCTTTGAGTAAATTCCTTCTGGGTACCTATGGAGTGAATAGTTCCTTCTTGATTCTCGGCATCGCCTTTGCCGTGATTACCTTCTTCATCGCCCAGTTCATCAAGAACCCACCAGCCCCTGTCGCGGCCTCCGGTCCGCAAAAGGCTGGCAGTAGCGTGATTACAGACCATACGTGGCGGGAGATGTTAAAAACGAAGACCTTTTACCTTCTCTGGATCGAGTTTGCCTGCGGAGCCATGGCTGGACTGATGATCATTGGCCATCTGGCCAAGATCGTTTCTGTTCAATCAGGGAATAAGATCCAGATTGGTTTCATGTTTGTAGCCCTCTTGGCTATCTTTAATGCAGGTGGCCGGCTTATTGCTGGCATGGTCTCGGACCATATTGGCCGGCTCAAAACGGTTTTAATTGTCTGTATCAGCCAGGCCGTGATCATGTTCTTATTCTCAAAGATTTCCACTGTTCCAACATTCATCCTGGGTTCTGCGGTCGTTGGATTCAGTTACGGCGCTTGCCTCTCTTTGTTTCCGTCCACCTGCGCCGACTATTGGGGCACCAAGAATCTGGGTCTCAATTATGGGATCCTTTTCACAGCATGGGGTGTTGGAGGCGTCTTCGGTCCGATTTTGGC
>DATIGG010000302.1:0-15240 GCA_035454825.1 Thermodesulfobacteriota bacterium
GATCTCCAATCCCTCCAAATTGCGAATCCAAGGAAGAACCTCTGGACATTCTCTCCTCGGATGATGAGGCATTGCAGCCTCTGCCTGTTCGATCAACATTCCAGGACCCTTCACCTTCAAGCGAATAACCATGTGGTGCACCAGATCAGGTTCTTCTGAGGCCTCGCTGTGCCTTGCCCGATACCGATGGTCTACGAGACACCCTTCCACAAGTATATAATGATTCTCCAGATCCGAAGTTCGTATTGAGATTTCCCTCGTATGAACAAGTTTCTTCATGAGGAGTTCGTCAGTTCAAATATCTGCTACCAATACCTTTGTGCTCAAAGAATGGTCGGGGAGAGCAGATTTGAACTGCCGACCTCCTGCTCCCAAGGCAGGCGCGCTAACCAGGCTGCGCTACTCCCCGATCTCGCCACTTCGAGAAATTTAGATAACACATTTAAGATAATAAAACAATTAAGGAAAGCAGAGCTTTGTTTCTCGCGGAGCCCGCAAAGAACCCGGAGCCAATGTTTTTGATTTGGTGAGAAGTCCCACCAAACCAAAAGGAAACCTTTCCTCTGGTATCTCTGTGATCTCTGTGAGGGATGAGGCATTTTTCTATTCTATGAACTTACTGATCATCTTCCTTAATTTGTTTAACGCCTTTCCCCTATGGCTGATCCTATTCTTTTCTTCGAGGGTGAGCTGGGCCATCGTCTTGCGGAGCCCGGGTAGAATGAAGATCGGATCATATCCAAACCCTTTCTTTCCGACCTCCTTTAAACCAATCCTGCCTCTGCATTCCCCCTTCGTCACTGCCTCTTTTCCCCGGGGGGAAACGAGGGCAATGGAACATCTAAATCTTGCCCCTCTTTTTGAGAGAGGAATTTCTTCCATCTGGTAAAGGAGTTTGCGATTATTCTCCCGGTCTGAAGCCTTCTCTCCTGCAAATCGGGCAGAATAGATTCCAGGAGATCCTCCTAAGGCATCGACTTCCAATCCGGAATCATCCGAAACGGTCAATTTCGCAAAGACCTTTGAATAAAACCTGGCTTTCTTCAGTGCGTTTTCGGTAAAACTCTTTCCATCCTCCACTATTTCAGGAACATCTCGAAAATCTCTCAAGGAACGAATCCGGAGTCTTAACCCCTTAAGGGCTATTCGGATCTCGCGTACCTTTCCCTGATTTCGGGTTGCCACAAGAAGCTCCATAATCTCCCATCAAGTGCCCGTAACGAACCGCTTTCCTTTTTACGCGGGATCCTGAGACGATCCAGAATCGATCCTCAATAACTAATCCCTCATGGCCCGTGGTCACCCACGAATCATGAAAATAATGTATTCCTCTCTCCCGCTGGCGGAAGAGGGTACGGGTGAGGAAGGACAGAATTTGGGACAAGGGTCCAGGATGACACTTCGATAAACTCGATATCCATTTCTTTAGAATTTTTCATGGAGTACTATTTTCTGAATGCGCGTCAGTTCCAGGATCCCCTTCTGGGCAACCTTGATCAGATCATCCATCTCCTTCTTCGAAAAGACGGCTGCTTCCGCTGTTCCCTGAATCTCGACAAATCCTCCCCGGCCGGTCATCACGACGTTCATATCGACTTCAGCCCCTGAATCTTCCTTGTAACTCAAGTCGAGAAGGATCTCGCCTCCCACTTTCCCGACACTGATCGCAGCAACGGAATCCCTGGTCGGAACCTTTTTAATCACCCCCTCCTTTAACATCTTTCGAAAGGCATCGACCATCGCGACATACGCCCCTGTGATTGACGCTGTCCTTGTTCCTCCATCCGCCTGGATCACATCACAGTCGATCCAGATCGTCCTTTCCCCGAACCCAGTGAGATCCACTACCGACCTCAAGGATCGGCCGATAAGCCTCTGAATCTCAAAGGTACGACCACTGGCCCGACCGGTCGACGACTCCCGGGAGGTACGGGTATGGGTGGAACGGGGAAGCATCGCATATTCGGCCGTGATCCAGCCTTTTCCGGTATTACGAAGAAAGTGAGGAACCCTCTCTTCTACACTCGCGGAACAGATCACTTTGGTATCGCCCATCTCAATGAGGACCGAACCTTCAGCATGTTTTATATAATGCCTTATGATCTTCAGGGGCCTCAGGGCCCAGGGTTTTCTTCCGTCTGATCTCTTCACAGAATCCTCCCTTTAAATACCGCAGGGTGCAGAGCGCATAGAGTTTAACAAATCATGCCCTCCGTACATCTGTCCTCACTACGTTTTCTGGTAATTGCCTCCTCCAAGTATATTCGGTACTTACGGTGAAATCAACGGGAGACCAAACCCAAAGAGGCGAAGGCTGCAAAAAGAGAAATCAGAAATGGGATTCCTAAACCCGTGCTGTTCTTCTCAGAGAGGGTGGGGAGTTTCCCTCTTGTCCAGGAGAGGAGAACAGCAATCAACCCAATGAGGAGCACTGTCTTCCAGACATCCTGAAAACTCTCAAGCGAAAGGCTTTCCTTCCCCCGCTCCAGTGGGGTGACCGAAGTTTTTAAAGCAATGATCATCTCTGCAAAGGCAATGCCGATGATCATTCCGAGATTTCTTGCAAGGGCTAAAAAACTGGAGGCCAGGCCTGCCTTCTCCCGTGGCAACGAACCGATGATGGCACTGTTATTCGCTGGATTGAAGAAGGCAATTCCTACTCCCAGGAGAACCTGTCTTAACAGGATAGAATAACGGCTCGTTCCAAAATCCATAAAATTGAATGAGAAAATGGTTGAAGAAACAAGGAAGAGGCCCACCGTTGCAGGTATTCTTATCCCTATCCGATCAGACAATCTTCCTCCCAGTGGAGCCATCACCATCACGGCTAAAGAGACAGGGAAGATGAGCATTCCCACCTGGGAGGGTGAATATTTCAAAATATCCTGAAGAAAGAAAGGCAAAACAAAAGCATGGGCCCCATTCATCCAGAAGGAAAGAAGGCTCGTTCCGAGGGAAGCAATGAAGAGCTTATTTCGGAAAAGGTGAAGATCGACCAAGGGTGAAGGCGACCTTAATTCGACAAGGACCAGTAGGCCCAGACAGATGAGACTGAACAAGAGACATCCCCAGAAGAAAGGGCTCAATCCCTGACTGACCTGGTTTAGAAAGAGAAGAAGAGAAGTAACGAAGATAAAAATAAGAAGGGCTCCCCGAAGATCCAGGGATGTCTTTTCCGACGATCCGCCCTCCTCCAGGACTCTGGATGAAAGAATCATTCCAATCAGGCCAATAGGCAGATTAAGGAAAAAGATCGAGCGCCACCCAAGGTGCTCAACCATATACCCTCCCAGGATCGGGCCTGTTAAAAAACCTGCGGAGACGACCGAACCAATGATCCCCAAAGCCTGTCCCCGTTTCTCATCCGGGAAGGCGTTGGTCAGGATCGCCGGTCCACTTGCAATCAAGGCGGAGGCTCCCAGTCCCTGAATGATTCTGGAGCCAATGAGGGAATAGACGGTCGGTGAGAAGCCGCAAAGGGCAGACCCCAGTGTAAAGGTCGAGAAACCGAACAGGTAGATTTTCCTCGGGCCAAAAACATCGGTCAGTCTTCCCATGATCAACAGGCATCCCGTGATGACGATGAGATAGGCTGTTATGACCCAGGCAACTATTTTTAATTGAGTGTTTAAAGACTGTGTGATCGTCGGCAGGGAGATATTGACAACGCTGGCATCGAGGGTGGACATGTAGACCCCGATGGCGACATTCAGGGTTACCCACCACCGTCGATTCATCGAGAAGTGAAGCATCGGGCTTGCCAGGATTTCACAGATCCAAATTTAAAACAACAGAAGTCTATCATATCTCAGAAGATCAGCGCAATAAACAGAACGGGAGGGAGGAATGAAGAGAAGGTAAACTAAAATTCGAAGGCGAAGGAAAACGGAGACGGTTGCTGAAAAAAAATTCTTTCAGGCTGCTCAAAAATGCCCAGATGCAAGGCTCCCGAAATCCTGAGGAGTGAGGCGTACTTGGACGTACGCCGCAATGACGAAGGATGAGGAAAACGCAGCAGATGGGCTTTTTTCAGCAGCCTGTTAGAGAAACTTTTTAAACCACTCTACCGTGAGGTCCATGGCACGTTGACGGTGCTTAGGCTCTGTCAGGCGATGGTCAGCGCCATCGATGATGTGAATCTCCTTGGGTCCGCTCAGACCCTGAAAGATCTCCCAGGCCTGATCCACCGGGACGAGTTCATCTTTCTCTCCGTGAATCACCATACAGCTCGAGATTTTCGGCAATGTCGGGAGAAGGCGATGCCTGGGGAGATCTTTAAAAAAGGCCTCTCCTGGAGGCGGGTAATCTTCATCCTGCTTTTTTGATCCAAGATCGTCCAGGTGGAACGGGGTCGCCCAGATCACCGTGGCTCTGATTTCTCTGCCGATCGCTGCCTTGAAGAGGGAAACGTATCCCCCCAGGCTTGACCCCACTAATCCAACCCTTTTCCCGAGACCGGGACGGGCCAACATGAAATCGAGGGCTGCCCCGAGGTCCCTGATTCTCCTGCTCACCGTATCGTCCTCCAGCCTCCCTTCGCTCTCCCCGATTCCTCTGAAATCGAAACGAAGCATGGCCATTCCTTCCTTTGATAGCTGCTCCCCGAGGGCAATGTATTTTTCGCTATCCTTGCTGGAAAGGAGGCCGTGAGAAGCAATCACGCAGGGGGGATGATTCTTCTCGGGCAGATGAAGAACCCCCGCAATCTTTTGACCTTCACTCTGAAAGTACACCTTCTCTGTTTCCATTTTTAAAACTCCCTTCATCTCCCATGTCCGGCCAATCAGATGTGCAAAGAGCATAGCGCATAGCGATGAATAAGAAAGGACTCGAAACCGCGCGCCCCTGCCTACCGCAGGCAGGCATAAAGGACTACACTACAATTTCCTATTTTCTGTTTCTTCCTTCCTCCGAACTCCGAACTCATGACTCCAAACTGTTCGCTGCGGCTTCTTTCATTGCCTTCAAATACTCTTCTTTCAACCGTTCTTTGGGGATTCCATGGTCGATGAAATCCCAAGGAAAGATCTCATCAAGATCTCTCTTTCGATAGACATAGAAGTTCGGATTGATGCTCGTCTCTCGAAGCGCCTTTCCCCAATCACCCTGGCCCTGATGGACCGTCAACAATATCTTCCCCACCCTTCGATCCCCTCTGGAGAGCAGGGCTTGAATATAGGCCCACTTGGGAAGGTCATGGATCATCTCCATCCCCTTCTCACCTCTCACCCCTCTCTGAAGCATCTTCAGCCTCTTCTTCAGTTCGCTGACCTCTTCCATGGGAGCCCATTGCAAGGGGGTAGCGGGTTTGGGAATAAAAGGATTAACGCTCAGGACCACCCTCCATCTTTCTTTCCGTTCTTTCTGATTGGATAGGATCTGGTGGCGAATCTTTTTGGCAAGATGGAGGATCGCTTTCATATCCTGATCCGTCTCAGACGGAAGACCGATCAGGAAATAACATTTGATTTGAGAAAGACCATTCTCAACAAGGATACGGACGGCCCTTAATATCTCTTCTTCCGTGTAACCCTTTTTGACCATCCTCCGGAGTCTTTCGGAGCCGGTTTCAGGAGCAATAGCCACTGTACGGTCTTTCCCTTCCTTGAGGCACTGGATCAGGGAGGCTGAAACAGCATCGATCCTCATGGAGGCTAATGAAATCTCTCCTTCTTTGGAAAGAATCGTCTGACAGAGGGAGAGCAGTTGAGGATAATCCGAGACGGCAGTCCCTGTGAGACCGATCCGGTGTTCGTCCGAAAGAGATTCCAGGGTGAGGGATGCGAGGGAGGAGAGGCTGCGGTTTCGAAAAGGAGAGTAAACGAAACAGGCGGCGCAGAACCGGCAACCCCTGGGGCATCCCCGGTTCACCTCTACCAGAGCCATTTCTTTGAATTCAGTCTCCGGTGTAAAGAGCGTGGATTTCGCTGGAAATCGGTCGAGGTCACGGACCCATCTTCGTTTAACCTGATGAGGAAATCCCGGAGCAGGATGGACCGCTTCGATCTTTCCCTCTCCCGTGTAAGTCACCTGATAAAACTTGGGCACATAGACCCCTTCTACCCTGCTGAGTTTTCTAAGGAGACCATCCTTTTCCCTCTCTCCTCCCGTAAGAGCCTGGCGATAGGCCTCTAAAAATTCGTTAATCACCTCTTCTCCTTCGCCCAGGATAAAGAGGTCGAAGAAGTCGCTGATAGGTTCAGGGTTCAGGAAGACCGTGACCCCGCCGGCAATCACCAGAGGAACCTTATCCCCGCGATGACAGCTTTCTATCGGAATCCGGGCTAAGTCTAATAAGGTGAGGAGATTGAGGTAGTCGTTTTCAAAAGAGATAGAGAAGGCCAAGATATCGAAGTCGGAGAGGGGTTTCTGCGACTCTAAGGAGAAGAGGAGTGTCTGTCCCTCTTGATGCTCCCGGAGGTCTTCTGGATCAGGGAGGAAGGCCCTTTCGCAGACGACGTCTTCTTCTGCATTGAAGGATTGATAGACCGTCTGAAATCCAAGGTTGGACATTCCAACATAATACTGGTTGGGATAGATCAGGCATACTGAAATTCTTCCCCCCCAGGGCTTTCGGATCGTCCCTCGTTCTTTTTCAAGAGTTGCTCTTGCCTTCTGAGCCAGTTTCCAGGAAATCATCTTACGTCAGTGAAGAGTTGAAGGTGGATCGTCGTCAATTAAATATAACAGAATTTGATGCGTCCAAGGAATAATTTTTTTCAAATTACGACTCGCCACTTACCCCCTGCCACTGCCACCCTGGTTCAGTCGGCCTGCTTTCTCAAAAAAGTCGGGATGTCAAAACGATCATCATCCTCCATCGAAAAATCAGGAGTCTCCACCAATTTCAATTCATCAAATCGCTCTTTCACTTTCGCCTTCCGCATAAACGTTGGGACTTCTCTGCTGTTCTCCCTGTAGCTTTCCTTGGCGGACTCCTTAAAGATCTCTTTCAGGCTCTCCCTGGGATTCTCCTTCAGGTTATCCCTGAGGCTCTCACGGATGCTGAAGGAGATGGGGGCCACCTTCTTCGTCGCTGTTGCTTTAGGCATGACCTTTTCTTCAGACTTCCCAAAGCCCGTGGCGATGACCGTCACCCGGACTTCCTCGCGCATCTTCTCATCGATCACCATGCCCCAGATGATATTGGCCTCTTCGTGGGCTTCTTTCTGGATGAGGGTGGTGGCTTCGTTGATCTCGTTCAGGGTCATGTTCTGGCCCCCAGTGATATTGATGAGAAGCCCCCGGGCCCCTTCGATGGAGATGTCTTCGAGCAAGGGACTGGAGATCGCCTTTTGAGCGGCCTCGACCGATCGGCTCTCTCCGGTGGACAGGCCTGTTCCCATCAAGGCCATCCCTGTCTCTGACATAATCGTCCGAACATCGGCAAAATCGAGATTGATGATCCCGAATCCCACAATGATGTCCGAGATGCCTTTGGCCGCATGGTAGAGGATCTCATCCGCCTTCTTAAAGGCCTCGAGAAGCGTCATGCTCTTTCCACTGATGCCGAGGAGCCTCTGGTTCGGGATGGTGATCAAGGCATCGGCTGTCATCTTCAAATTGGCCAGCCCCTCCTCCGCCTGTTTCATCCTCTTTTTTCCCTCAAACTGGAAGGGCTTGGTCACAATGGCGACGGTGAGGGCTCCCAACTCCCGGGCAACCTCAGCGACCACCGGCGCCCCGCCGGTTCCGGTCCCGCCCCCAAGGCCTGCGGTGATGAAGACCATGTCCGCTCCTTTCAGGGCTTCGCGGATCTTATCCACATCCTCAAGCGCCGCTTTTCTTCCAGTCTCCGGATTGGCTCCAGCACCCAGCCCCTTGGTCAAGGAGGCGCCCAGTTGGAGTTTGAAGGCAGCCAAGTTGGTCGAAAGGGCCTGGGCATCTGTATTGGCTGCAATGAACTCTACACCGGAAAGCTGGGAAGAGATCATGGTATTGATGGCATTGTTGCCCCCTCCACCGATCCCAATGATTTTTACCTTGGCGCCCAAACTCTTATTCTCGTCGAATTCGATCATTTTTCTCCTCCTTGTTTTTGACATGAACTTAGATTGGATTAGAATTCAAAATCCCCCCCTGCTTAAACCCTTTCTAAAAGAACTCCCGGATCCATTCCTTCATCCGATGGGTGACTTTGCTGAAGGTGTTTCTCTCTCCGACCTTGAACCGACTCTGGGCACTGGCTTTGCTCTTGCTGCCAAAAAGGACCAATCCCACTCCTGTGGCATACATCGGGCTATTCACAAGATCGGCCAATCCCCCTATCCCAATGGGTGTCCCTCTCCTCACGGGGAGATTAAAGACCTGCTCTGCCAGTTCGGGAATCCCTTCCATGATGGTGCTTCCCCCCGTAAGCACCAGACCCGAAGCAACGAGATTGCCGTAACCCATCCGCACCACCTCATTATGAACCAGCGTCAGGATCTCCTCGACTCTGGGCTCGATGATCTCCGCCAGGGTCTGTCTCGAAAGGACACGGGGTTTCCTCCCGCCCACGCTGGGGACCTCGATGGTTTCGTCTTTCCGGACCATGGAAGCCAGGCTGCATCCGTACCGGATCTTGATCTTTTCCGCTTCCTCCATCGGCGTTCGCAGGCCTATAGAAATGTCGTGAGTAATATGGGTTCCAGCCAGTGAAAAAACAGAAGTGTGGATGATCGAGCCGTTGGAGAAGATGACCAGGTCTGTTGTTCCTCCTCCAATATCAAGGATGGCCACTCCGAGGTCTTTTTCCTCTGGGCTGACGACGGCTTCGCTGGCACCCAACTGCTCCAAAACAATGTCATCCACATCCAAACCTGCCCGGTTGGCACATTTGACGATATTCTGGGCAGAGGTAATCGCCCCTGTGACGATGTGCACCCGACCTTCCAACCTGACCCCTGACATACCCACAGGGTCCTTGATACCGTCCTGGTCATCCACAATGAACTCCTGCGGGATCACATGAATCATTTCTCGGTCCATTGGAATGGCGACGGCTTTCGCTGCATCAATCACCCGCTGTACATCGTTGGAACTGATCTCTCGGTTTTTTACGGCGATCACGCCATGGCTGTTGATCCCCTTGATATGTCCACCGGCAATTCCCGCATAGACTGAGGTAATGTGGCATCCTGCCATTAACTCGGCTTCTTCTACCGCTTTCTTGATCGACTGCACCGTACTCTCGATGTTGATCACCACCGCTTTCCGTAATCCCTTGGAGGGGGAGGTTCCGAGACCAATGATATTGACCTGATCGTCCACACGCTCGCCCACCACGGTGCAGATCTTTGTCGTCCCGATGTCCAATCCAACCACTAACGGGTCCTTTTTGCCCATTGACTCATCACCCCCTTTCTGACCTCACCCCTCTGCAAGGTTTTTTAACGACAATCCTGTTTAAATCACTGCAATCAATAGACATGGCAGATAAGCCTCTCTTCTGAAGATCTGACCAGATGATCGACAACTTTCCCACCTTTTCATCGAAGGAATCTTTCCCCATCTTGACCTCTAATCCATTGGCCCTGGTGTAGCAGTCCATTCCAAAGGACCGAGACATATGGATCTCGGAAATCTCTCTGAGGGGAGAAACCTTCTCCCTTTCGGCGATCCGTAACAACTCCAGAGCCCTCATGAGGAGAGCCTTGGATGTCTCCGGATCCTTGTCAAGGGCCTGCCGGGTCAGTCCTGTCAGAAAGGGAAAATTGTATCCATCCCCGTCTCTGACAGGAGAAAAAATCACTCCCTTGGCATCAATATAGTAGAGTTCTTCCAGTTGAAGGATCGCGATCGGCTTACGTTCCTCGATCTGGACCTTAATTTTATTGGGAAATACCTTCCTCATCACAAAACGATCAATCCAAGGATACTTCTCGACACCCTTGGCAATTTCTTCAAGCTTGACGGTGAAGAGATTGGGCATGCCTTTGATCAGGATGAGGGAATGGATTGCTTCCTGACGGATCTTTCCGCATCCTTCGACCTCAATCTCCCTCACCTGAAAAAGCGGATCTTCGAGGAGATGGACGTAGAGCCAGTGGCTGATGAAGAGGAAAAAAGAGAGAAAGAGAAGCTGAACAGCCACTCGCATCGATTTCCTCAAGAGATTCTGAAATCTCTCCTCCCCTCTACTTGCTTTTCTCTCATCCTGTCGAAGGAACTTCAAAAACCGTTTCGTAAGAACAAGCCCTCCTCTCATTCCTCATCTCCCTTCTCCCTCTGACGGAAGGGGGAGACAAGGGGGATTACATTTTTAACGAAGCGCTTAGCAGAATCCGTTCTGCCAGGTCGCCAAAAGAGATGCCGGCGTGTTGGGCAGCCTGAGGCACCAGGCTTGTTTCGGTCATTCCCGGCATGGTGTTGACATCGATGACGTACGGGTTCTCCTTTTCATCAGTCATCAAATCGATCCTGACACATCCAGAGCAACCCAGACTCTTAAAGGCCTTCAGACTCAACTCCTGAGCCAGGAGATACTTCTCTCTTGGAAGCCGGGCAGGAAGGATGTATTGAGTCTGACCCTTGGTGTATTTTGAGTGGTAGTCATAAAAGCCGCTTTTGGGAGCAATCTCAATGATCGGGAGAACAATATCTCCAAGGATGCCAACGGTAATCTCCCGACCCTTCATAAACTCTTCAACCAATATCTCTTCGTCACACTCAAGCGCAAGATTGAGGGCAGGGAGCCAATCCTCCTCTTTCCTGACGATGGAAACCCCGATGGTCGACCCTTCTCTGGCCGGTTTGACCACCACCGGAAGGGGCAGAGAAATTTTGATCCCTCGATTCTTCTCAATCTCCCTCCGATGGAAGGTTTCGAAGGAGGGCGTCGGAATCCTTTCGGAGAGAAAGACCTTCTTCGATACAATTTTATCCATCGCCAGTGCGCTTGCGAGGACACCGGAGCCCGTATAGGGAATCCTCATCAACTCGAGCAATCCCTGAATGGACCCATCCTCTCCGAATCTTCCATGAAGGGCAATAAAGGCGCATTCGATCCTCTCCCGGATCAGGACTTCGGCGATGTCATGGCCCACGTCAATGGCATGGGCGTGATACCTCTTTTCCTCGAGAGCTTTCAGGATGGCTGCCCCGGTCTTAAGAGAGATCTCCCTTTCTCGAGAGAGACCCCCCATCAAGACCCCGATCTTCTTATTCTTGAAATCCGAACTCTTCATTGCTCCTTCCAGCCCCTATTCCGCTCTCCCTAACGTCCGTTCATCCCAATCTCCACCTCTCCCCAGCGGAGAAAAGGACGGGATGAGGGGATTCGGCATATCATTCCCCAACCACTTTGACCTCTCTCTCGAGCGAAATTCCCTTCTCTTCATACACTTTCCTCTTCACCCATTCCATTAAATCGATCACTTCCCCTGCGGTGGCCTTTCCCAGATTGACGATGAAATTCGCATGAAGATCGGAGACCATGGCCTGGCCCATCCGGAATCCTTTCAGCCCTGTCTCCTCAATCCATCTCCCCGCAGGACCCTCTTTAGAGTTCTTGAAGATCGAGCCTGCATTGGGAGAATCGAGCGGCTGGGTTCTTTGCCGTATCTCCGAATAGGATTTCATTCGCTCGAGAATCTCTTCCTTTTTTCTTTTCTTCAGTTGAAACCGCCCCTTGAGAATGATCCATGAGGACGGAAAATCCAATCTTCGATAGGAGAATTTCAACCTTGGCCGGGAACGCTCCACGAGCTCTCCATCCTCGCTCAGAAAGGAAACAGAGAGGGTCACGTCTTTTATTTCGACACCCCAGGCACCGGCATTCATTGCCAGTCCCCCCCCAACCGTTCCCGGGATACCGAAGAAGGCTTCAAGACCTGCAAGTCCTCTTCGTGCAGAAAACTGAACCACCCGCTGCAGGGTCGTACCCGCTTCAGCTTCGATGACCTCTCCGTCCTGTTGAATCTTCTTCATTCCTTGAGCCAGGCTGACCACCCACCCGCGAATCCCTTTGTCTTTAACGATCAGATCCGTGCCCTTTCCGAGAATGAAGATGGGAATTCTTTCCTTTTTTGCATAGAGGATCACCTTTCTCAGTTCATCCACGTCTCCGGGAAAGATCAGACAATCAGCAGGTCCACCGACTCGAAGCGAGGTATATCGTCTCATGGGTGCGTCGAAAAGCACCCTCCCCCTGATCAGACCCTGAGCCTCCTTTTTGTAATCCCTTTCCATAAAGTTCGGAGTAATTTAGTTCGGAGTTCGGAGAAAAGATCTTACTCATGACTCCAAACTATTCATTTCAGCCTCTTGACCAGCTCGTCTGATATCTGCCAGATATCACCTGCTCCCAGGGTGATCACCAGATCCCCGGGCCTGACGATCCCCAGGAGATGATCAACGATCTCTTTCTTGTTCGACAGATAGGCGACATCCTTATGACCATAATCCCGGATCCCTTCGAAGAGCTTCTTCGCTTCAACGCCTTCGATCCGGTCCTCTCCTGCTGGATAGATATCGGTCAGGATGAGAACATCCGCATCATAAAAGGCTGTCAAAAAATCGTTAAACAGTGTTTGGGTTCGGGTATACCGATGGGGTTGAAAGACCACCACGATCCGCCTCTCCCAACCTGTTCGCGCGGCCCTGAGTGTGGCCTTGATTTCTACCGGGTGATGACCATAGTCATCGACGATCAGAGTCCCCTGCTTCTCCCCTTTGACATGGAAGCGCCGTTGAATTCCGCTAAAATGGCGCAGCGTTTCCTGCACCGTGTTGAAAGGAATATTGAGTTCAAAGGCTGTTGCCACCGTGGCCAAGGCATTGTAAACATTGTGAAGCCCCGGCATCTGGATCTTCAGCCGGCCCACCTCGCTCCGTTGATGGAGAACATCAAAGGAAGTGGAGAGTCCCTCGAAGACAATCTCTTTCGCCTGAAAATCGGCTTGAGTCGTCAATCCATAAGTGGTGAACCGCTTCTTCAACCCCGGAATGAGGCTCTGGACGTTTGGATGATCGAGGCAGAGCACAGCCAGCCCGAAAAAAGGGATCTTGTTTACAAAATTGAGGAAGGCTTCTCTGATCTCTTCGATCCCCCGGTAATAGTCGAGATGTTCCGGATCGATATTGGTGACCACGGCAATCGTCGGCATCAACTTGACAAAGGAGCCATCGCTCTCATCAGCCTCCGCCACCAAGAAATCTCCTTGGCCGAGTCTGGCGTTGCTTCCCAGGCTGTTCAGTCTTCCTCCGATTACCACGGTAGGATCAAGCCCGCCCGCTGCCAGAACCGTCGCAATGAGCGAAGTGGTTGTGGTCTTCCCGTGGGTCCCTGCGATGGCAATCCCGACCTTCATCCGCATTAGCTCTGCCAGCATCTCGGCCCTGGGGATAACAGGGATGAGTCTCTGTTCTGCAACCTCGACCTCAGGGTTGCCTTTGCGGACGGCTGAAGAGACCACCACCACATCCGCCTCCTGGATATTCTCTCTCCGGTGACCATAGAAGATTTTGCATCCCAGGGCTTCAAGCCTTCGGGTTACCTCCGTTTCCTTGAGATCCGAACCGCTGATTTGATAACCAAGATTCAGGAGCACCTCGGCAATCCCGCTCATGCCAATCCCGCCAATGCCTACAAAATGAATATGCTGGATCTTTTCTCTGCGATACATAAAAAAACGTCCCCCTCACCCTTCCCCTCTCCCCTCGGGGAGAGGGTGGTTAGGGAAAATAACTCAACTATGAACCAACGCGTAGCATTGATCTACGATCTCCTGGGCTGCCTTTGGCCGGGCCACCCGCCGAATGGCCTCCTCCATTCTTCTTAGCTCCTCCGGATGCGAATAGATATGAAGAATGGCCTGGGCCAACGATTGACCAGCCAATTCCTTGTCCTCAACCATCCGGGCAGCCCCAAGATTGACAAGTCTCCGGGCATTGATGAGCTGGTGCTGGTGCGCTGCATAGGGATAGGGAATGAGAATAGCCCCTTTCCCGCAAACCGCGAGTTCCGAAAGGGTGCTCGCCCCTGCCCGACAGATGACGAGGTCAGAACCCTGATATTGGGTCACCATATCCTCGAAGAAAGATTTGACCAAGGCATCGAACCCCTCCTGCGCGTAACCGTTTGAAACGAATTCGAGATCGTCCCGGCCGGTCTGATGAATGAATCGGAGAGCGGACTTGATCCCCTGGAGAGAAGGCAAGGCATTCATCATGGCTTCATTGATCCGGTGAGCGCCTGCGCTCCCTCCAAAGATAAGGACTGTAAATTTTTCTGTCTTCTGTCGATGTGGGGAGCAGAAGAGAAACTCCTTCCGGATAGGGTTCCCCGTGACGATCGTCTTCTTCCCAGAGAAATACTTCTTCGTCTCCTCAAAGGAGACGAAGACGCGCTGGCTGAACCCTCTCAGGATGCGATTGGTCATCCCGGGAACCATGTTCTGTTCATGGATGGCCCTCTTGATTCCAAGCAAAGAGGCAGCCAGAAGCGCAGGTCCGGAGGCATACCCTCCAACACCCAACACGAGTTGAGGCCGGAATTCTTTCAGAACGGATAAAGCCTCTGAGAGGGCTAATGGCAGGGTTCCCAGGGCCTTGATCTTCTGCAAAAAGGACCTTCCCTTAAGAGGCATGGCCCGAATCGTTTTCAAAGGAAATTTCCCTCCGGCCAGTACCCTCACTTCAATTCCTCTCTCTGTTCCAATGAACAGGACTTCATTCCCTGTTTCTCTCTCCGTAAACGCCTCTGCGATGGCAATGCCCGGGAAGAGGTGGCCCCCCGTCCCTCCTCCGGCAACCACACACCTCATCGACGTTCCGCATGGGTCGAGAGATGGAGAAGAATCCCCACCCCAACCAGGTTCGTGATCAACGATGTTCCTCCATAGCTGATGAAGGGAAGGGTCAACCCTTTCGTCGGAAGCAGCCCGAGAACCACTCCCATATTGATCACAGCCTGAAGGGAAATCATCAGCGTCAGCCCCAAGGCGAGATAGGAAGCAAACCGATCTCCCAGGGAATATCCAATCTGCATCCCCCTCAGGGTAAAGATGAAGAAGAGGAGCACCACCACCATGGCCCCGACAAGCCCCATCTCCTCTCCAACGATCGAAAAGATGAAATCCGTATGGGGGGCGGGAAGGAAGTAGAGTTTCTGCCTCCCTTCTCCCAGCCCCAACCCAAAGAGACCCCCAGAGCCAAAGGAGAGAAAAGACTGGATGATCTGAAAGCTTGTGCCCGTGGGGTCATCCCAGGGCCGGACGAAACTCATCAGCCGCTTGTAACGGTAGACTGCACTGGTTA
>DATIGG010000303.1:0-2551 GCA_035454825.1 Thermodesulfobacteriota bacterium
ATCTCTGCTGATTCTTGCTCCGTAGATATCGAAACCCCTGGGTGTCTTCTTGTACCAGACCACGAGGTAAAGATTACCATTCGATGCAATTGCAGGCGAATAATCACCTTCTGAATTATCGGTGATCTGGAAATTTGCTCCTACAAGATCCCATGGCCATCGGGTCGCCTGGGCCCAGAGGACATTTGGAAAGATCAAAAAGATAGAACCTAAAAATAAAAAAATAATCTTTCTCATGTTTGACCACTACTCCGGCGAAACCCCATCCCCCTCCCCGTATCAAGTACGGGGCAGGCTCTGACCTCCCCCTTGAAAGGGGAGGAACATACCGATTTCCTTCCCTTCAAGGGGAGGGGCAGGGTGGGGGTGAAGTTTACGGCCTTTTCAAGCTTCTCTTCTTTGCAAACAAAGACCCCACTAATAAGATCTTCGCCTGGATCGTAAGATAAAGAAGGCCGAACTTAATCTTATTTAGAATATCTCTTTTGCTGCTTTGAAGTTTTCTGACCATGTCTCCATCACCAAAGGATAACTATATCTGTTACGATTTGAAACACAAAAACAACATATCTTCGAAACATAAATGATTCTAAATAATTAGCTCTGTTACGATTTGAAACACATTGCACTGTCTTTTCTCAATAAACGCAAAAACACTTTAAATTCAGGCGAGTTAGAATGTGTTTCAAAACGTAACATGGACTTCCTTTTTAACTAATTCCGTATCTGAAAAACAAGCTAATAATCGTCATTCCGGCCCCGTATCAAGTACGGGATAAACTTCAGCCGGAATCCAGTAATTTCAGATAATTATAAAAACACTGGACACCGGTTTTCACCGATGAGACGACTTTTAATGAAACCATCATAAATAGTTATGAAGCAAGAAAGATACCAATATATACATTATTTCTTATAAGAGAGTGGATTCTTATGGGAAAGGTCAATCACTTGACTTCTTAAATTCGGTGACATCAATCTGATGTTTTTTTAATAACTCATAGAATTTTTTACGATTGTCCTTCAAACCAATGAGTCGTGTCGCCCGGGAAACCTCGCCATCAGCAAGGGAAAGAGCGATCCTGATGCATTTTAACTCTGCCATTTGATAGTGACGGTCGAGATCGCACTCCTCCGATGAAAAGGGTTGCCCGTTGGTCCACTGAAAATCCTTTGCCGAGAGATACCGTCCTGTTGAAAAGATGATGGCGCTCTCGATGGCATTCTCCATCTCTCTCACATTACCCGGCCATTTCCGGGAAAGAAGAAAATCCAAGGCATTCCTTTCAAAGCCTACAACCATCTTTCGATGCTTTCTACCATACTGCTCTAAGAAATGGTCAGCGAGTAAGGGAATATCTTCCGGTCTTTCCCTTAGCGGGGGGAGTTCAAACTGAACTACGGCTAAACGGAAATAAAGGTCCCTTAAATATTTCTGCTCTGCAACCAGGCTTTCAAGATTTTCGTTCGTTGCTGCAATGATCCGAACATCGAGATGCAACAGTTTACTATCCCCGACGCGTTTGGCCTCCCCTTCTGTCAAGAATCTCAGCAGCTTGTTCTGGGAACTGATCTCCATCTTGCCAATCTCGTCTAAGAAGACGGTTCCTCCATTGGCCTCTTCAAAGATGCCGACCTTATCCTTTACGGCGCCGGTGAAAGCCCCTTTGACATGGCCAAAGAGTTCACTTTCAATGAGGTCTTTGGGAATCGCCGCACAATTCACAGGGATGAATGGAGATTGTCTTCTCTGACTCATCGTGTAGATATACCTTGCTACCAGTTCTTTCCCTGTCCCTGTCTCTCCTGTTAGAAGAACCGTCACATCTGTTTCTGCAACCTTCTCTGCCTTTTTCAAAATGGCCCACATTGCCGGAGACCGGGTCATGATACTTCCATAGGTCCCTTTTGGCTCGAGGGTTTGGAGCCTTTTCAATTCCCGGACGAGATCAATCTTTCCGAGCACCCGGTCCACAATGATCGAAAGGGTCTCCCGGGTGATGGGTTTCTCAAGATAATCATAGGCCCCGTGCTTCAAGGCCTGGATCTTGGCATTGACCCCTTTGACGACACTGATGACGATCACCTCCACGGATGAATCGATCTCCCGTATCTTGGAGAACAGGTCCAGCCCCACCTCTTTATCCCCGAAGCGAAGATCGAGGAGGATCAGATCAGGCTTGACCTGCTGGTATTGAGCGAAACCTGAAACGTCATCCTCTGCGAAGAAAAGGTCGCAGCGTTTTCCGGCCAGAACCTCGCTGTACAGGGACCGGTTGTATTCGTCATCTTCAATGATGAGGACTTTATAATCCATAATCACCACCAAATTTGCATACAACTCAATGGAGTGTCAGTGTGAGTGTGAGTGACAGGACCGACTGTGATGTTAGCAGGAGCGTAGAAGTGGCATCCCACTGGCACTTACACTTACACTAACACTATTCACTTCCCTATTGGATCGGCAACTTAATGGTAAAGGTAGCGCCCTGGCCTGGCCTGTTCTCCGCATAGATGGATCCATGATGAGTCTTAAGGACCCTCTGGGCCC
>DATIGG010000304.1:0-6646 GCA_035454825.1 Thermodesulfobacteriota bacterium
ACATATGGAACTAAATCCCAACATCAAACGGAATTCTCCAGAATGTCCCTGACACACGATCGTGTCGTTAAAATTGACAGCAGATTCCACAAGGTATATAATTCATCTGCTCTTTGGATAGAAGAAATGTTCACCGACTGAGGCTAATGTTGTGGAACAGACCATGAAGAAATATGCCAGCCGGATTGGGGAGGACAAAATCAATCCTCATATCCGCTATAATGGAAAGGCAAGAGGATTGATCCTCGACCCCCGGCGGGAAGATGTTCCTCTTGAACTCCTCGGATTCGGGATTTATAAGCTGAGTTCCAATCCTATGGAACGGGAAACTGGTGAAAAGGAATTGGTTCTTGTTCCACAGGCCGGGGAATTTGAGGCCCTGTTAAATGGTAAACGGTTCAACGGAAAAAGGGAGGGAGGTCCCTTTGCTGCTAAATTCGGAGAATCGAATGCCTCTGCCCTCTATGTTCCATGCAACTCCAGACTGAGGATTCAGGGGAAAGGAGAAATCGCCTTTTTTGAAGCCCCTGCCTTGAAGGAAAGATCTCCCTTCTATATCTCATACCCGGATGTGAAAGTGGTTTCCAGAGGTCTCTGGTTATGGAGAAGGAATGTGGTTACTCTGATCACCCCGAAGAATGGAAGTTCGAATTTAGTGGTCGGTGAGACCTATAGTCCCCCTGGCCTCTGGTCCGGGATGCCGCTTCACCAGCACGACAAGAATGACCCGAAATCGGGTGAATCTGATCACGAAGAGATCTATTACCACCGTTTTAACTGGAAGAAGGACCCCAAGGATCAATTCGGACCCTATGGTGTTCAACTTCTCATGGATGGAACGAGGCTGTTGAAGGCCTACGTGATCGGAGATAAGAGTATCTTTGCGATACCGGGTGGATGTCATCCTGCGGTCGCTTCTCCTGTTTCCGAACTTCTCTATCTATGGGGGTTGGCTGGAAAGGGAGAAGAACTGATGATGCGGGATATCCCTGAATTTACCCATCTCAAATGCTTTGAGCAAATCTTCAACGACCTGGAGTGGGAGAAGTCGAAAAGAGTCATCTCTAAAGAGAGGTTTCATAATCTCTGTGCACCCTATTCCTTTACCAGAGGGCAAAAAGCCCTTCTATCTGTCATGTTGAGAGAGAAAGGATATGAAATTGAGGAAAACTGAACTCACCCAGACGAAGAAGATTCAAAAGCTCCTTAAGCCCTTCCCGATAACGCTTCTAAAGGTCTACCCGAAATCCTTCTGCTCAAGAGACGGATTGACCTGCGGGTTAGTTCGAATCCCCAAGGGTAAGAGATTGGTTGTCCTCGGTGTAAGAGGAGGGGTTCGCAAAGACCCATTCAAAGGGAAAACCTACCACCGGGATGAAACCGCGCTCAAGGTTTGTGACTTTTCACCTGAAAATACGGCCTGCCTGATGGCTCTTTTCCCCTTTACGAAACCCGTCTCCCTTCGAAAGTATCCGATCACGGTTGGCACGGGGGATCGTCTGGGCATGGCAACTCCTGGCCACTTACGGGCCGTGAGGAAGTTTTCGGTTCGGCCGGTACTGGCCCAACAATCGGTCCGGGAAAACAAACAGACAGGCAGAAATTTCCTCCAAGTCGTCCGTGATGCTGCGTGGGCTGTTTTCCAGGAAAGTTACCCGTTGGGGTATGGAGCAGATGGCGATCATCTGAAAACCTTCGATGAAATCCAGGAGGCCTTGGAGGTTGGGGTCTCTATGGTCACCCTCGACCTCACAGAGAAGTTAAATCCCTCAGCCTTTGCTGACTCAACAGAAGAGATGGATCAAACATTTAAGAACAAGATTAACGCAGAGGAATCGAAAGTCCTCTTTCACCTCTTTCTGAACAAAGAGTTTCGATTTAGTGGTCCTCAAGGAAGATTCTCCATCCAATTCAATGAAGAAAGCGTCAAGCGGAATATTCTCCTCTTCCACAAAGCGATCGACTTCACGGATGAGGTTTATCAATTCATCCTCTCCCGGTTGGGAAATCAGAGGACGATCGACTTTGAGATCTCGATCGACGAGACGCCTTTTTCAACCTCTCCGGAAAACCACCTCTTTTTTATTATCGCACTGAACCAAAGAGGGGTCCGGATCGACTCCCTGGCTCCGCGGTTTATTGGAGAATTTCAAAAGGCTATCGATTACAGGGGGAATCTTGGAGAGTTCCGAAAGCAATTCTATCAGCATGCCATGATCGCGAAAGATTATGGAAACTACAAAATTTCCATTCATTCCGGAAGTGATAAATTTTCCGTCTTCCCATCCATGGGTGAACTGGCTGCCAACGGACTCCATTTAAAGACGGCAGGGACAAGCTGGCTCGAGGCCATGCGGCTTGTCTCCAGAAAGTTTCCTTCCCTTTACCGGGAAATGCATCAGTATGCCCTTTCCATCTTTAACGAAGCCACCCAGCTCTATTATGTGACCACAGACCTTGGTAAAATTCCAAACCTTGAAGGAATGAAGGACAAAGATCTTCCCAGGCTCATGGATCAGGAGGATGCCAGGCAGCTCATTCACCTCACCTATGGATATTTGCTCAATGCGAAGGGCAAGAACGGCAAATATCTTTTTAGGGAACGGTTCTTTCAAACACTCACAGACGACGAGGAGGAGTACTGGACCCTTCTTGAGAAACATATTGGAAAGCACTTAACCTCTCTTGGGTTAAAAAAGGTGGAGAGGGAGGGGTGAAGAAAACTAAGGGAGAAGAGACATGAATCGCGTAAATCAAGAAACCATAAACCAAAGGGTCAACTCAAGCGCACCTCAGAGGCTTTCACTTGTTGAAAGACCGCCAATCACGGATGATCATGCTGCCCACATCATCCAGCTCACCCAGTGGGGCCAGACCTCATTAGCTGCTGACCACCTGCTCTTTCCGGAAATTAACGGAGCTTTGGCCAACACCGTCTCGGGGGTGATTCGCGGGCTCAATATTCATTTTGTTTCATCAAAACCTGATCGGAATGAACCCGAAGCATCTTTTAGGGAAAAGATTCATTCCAGGCAATATAGTTATGAGATCCTATTAGAGATGGCCCTCAATTTTTATGGCCTTGAAAGTCGTTGGCTTGATGAAGGGGAGAAGTCCGAATGCCTTTCTTATATCCTGAACACCCTCGATGAATGGGAAACCCGGGAGAGAGAAGAAAATGGACTTTCGGTTGCCAAGGCCGTAGTAGAAAAATGGCTGACAGCGTTGAAACGGGTCCAGAAGGGCAATAGTATGGTAGCCAAGACAGCCTTCCGGATCGAGGAGGGGCTTGACTTTCAAAAGAATTTCTTGTTCGAATTTCTGAAAAAGGCTGAGAAGGAGATAACGGGAAATGTCTACTACCGGATGGTCAAGGCGGGAGGGTGCAAGTTTGGAAATGACTATGCGCTCGGGCTGAGATGGCTCAGGCACCTTGGATTTGAGCAGGTCTCCACCAACCCAGTTCTTGCCGCAAGGGCCTATCAGGACGAACCGATCCTGCACCAAGTCTTCCAGGAGGAGTTCAAAAGGCATCCAGACTGCAGAAGATGGTCTTCTTCTACCTCAACGCACGGAGATGAGATCACCCTTTTCGCAACGCTCCTGGCCCTCTGGGACAATCTCTATGTCTTTAGACCCGTTTTCTTCAATCTCCGGGATACCTCTGGAGGAGGCGTAGTCAGTTTTCAACTCAACCCGAATATCGCCCACCTCGTGGAGGAAAGCATTCGAGACGTCTTCAAGGCTTTCTCGCTTGCCTCGAAAAACCTTTCAAACTATGACCGTTATCTTCTGGCAGGGTATCGGATCGATGGAGAAAAGGGAAGGCCCAATATGGTCATCAAAGTGGCTGCCAGCACTCCTGCCGCAAGAATGATCACACGGACCATCAACTCCTTTGGGTTTGGGTCGAATATCACCGTCGATTACAGTGTCAGTCAGGAAGCCATGCTTATTCTCGAAGAGATGGAAGGTATGGCAAAGGCTGTCCGGAAAGGAATTCGTCCTACTCAACTTTACATGACCAATATGGGGGGACGCCTGGAGAGCCACCTGAGAGAGATCAAATTAGAAGAACTCTTCCAGGAGCTTCAGAAGGCAGTGGGTGAAAAAACCGCCATGGAAAGGATCTTAAAGCTGTCAGAAACTAATGGATCCTATGAAAAGGCTTCCCAGGCAAAGACGTATGAAGAGAAGGTCCTTGCCGCAACCCGATTTGCAGTTCAGAAGACAATCAATGATCCTGTGTGCGAAGCCTTGAATAAAATCGCTCCCAAAGAATTCCTCCTGGAATGGGAAAAAGCGCTCGGACGGTCAGGGACGCTCATCGCCAGAAGGGTATGGGGCATTTTCTTCTCTGAGGCCAACCGCGGACACTGGATCACCTACCTCATGGATAAGAAATGTCTCACACAGCAGCAGGCCTCCCTGGTCCTGGACCGGATCCATTACCTTCCTGCCTCCAAACGCAAGCCATTTGATACTTATTGGACCCTGGCCTGTCGAAACCTCGTCCACACAGAATTCCCGGACCATCAGGAGAACGTGAGAAAAATGTCTGTCGACCCCCAATTCAACCTGGAGGAATGCGGGGAATCCATACAGGGCTCCTTCCCTTCCGACGTTCTTGAACGGTTAAATCAGATGGCTGATTTTCGGAAGGCCTACGAGATCAATCCCGAGTTGGCGGGAATTTTTAAGGAAGTTGGGATCCAGGATGATTTTGGATTAGGAGGATTAAACCCTTCGGATTGGCCCGGGTTCGGTCCGGTTCAGAAGACGCTTACTGAATTTAAGGCTGCGTATGATAGCTTCTATCAGGAGATCGTCTCCTCTCTGAAGAAGCCAACGACGAAGAAAAAATCTTCAAAGAAGAGACCCAAAAGAATCGCTCCTCCCAAAAAGAAGGGAAAAAAATAATGGGAAAGTGGAACAGGGGAGATTTTTCTCACATCCCAATTTCTGTTGATAAAAACTTTGGTTCAATATACATTGGAATCATCGGCTCGTTCAACTCGTGATGGGAGGCAGGGGAATATAAGGTCAGAGGCGGAGTGATCAGATGAAAATCTCGATATGCAATGAACTCTTTACGGGATGGCCGATGGACAGGATTTTCAACTATGCGGCTCAGTTGGGTTATGACGGAATCGAGATCGCCCCTTACACGCTGGCGGATTCCGTTACGGAAATTTCTCATGAAAAGAGGAGGGCGATCCGCCGGGCCGCTGAAGAGAGCGGAATTGAGATCATCGGGCTTCATTGGCTCCTGGTCAAGCCTGAGGGCCTTTACATCAATCATCCGGACGAATTCATCCGGATAAAAACCCAGGAGTATATCGAGGCGCTCATTCACTTCTGCGCAGATATCGGAGGGAAGGTTCTGATTCATGGCTCAGGTCATCAGAGGAAGGTCCAGGAAAAATGCACTTTCAGGGAAGCATGGGGATGGGCCCGGGAAACCTTTGAGGCCTGCCTTGAAACCGCGCGGAAAAGAAATGTAATCTACTGCATTGAGCCTCTCACACGGGCCAGCACCAATTTCATCAATACGGTGGAAGAGGCCCTCCGTATGGTCAAAGAGATCAGGCATCCGAACTTCAAGATGGTCTTTGATTGCCGAAGTGCAACCGCTCATGAAGAATCGATCATAGGGGCCTTACTCCGTGCCCTGGAGTCGAGAGCTCTCTATCATGTTCACGTCAATGACGCCACTGGAAGGGGGCCTGGCTTTGGAGAGACGAAGTTCACACCGATTCTAAAGACCTTGATCGAGAGTGGATATCAACGCCACATCTCGGTCGAGGTCTTCGAATACGACCCTAACCCTGAAACCATAGCCAGCCGTAGCATCGGGTATCTCAGGGGAATTCTTGAATCCCTTGAGGAGAATGGATAAATCTACATCTGTTATTTACGGGAGAGTAGATATCCAATCCCGATAATAATAATCCCTGCAATTGTGCCGATGATTTGTTTCGTTCCAAGCCCGGGGTAGCCCCCTATTCCAAGGAAATCGGCAGATACTGAAATAAGTAAGATAACGATTCCTATCCAAGTCAATGCGGACCCTAACTTCTTTTTTCCCATCTTCTCCCTCCATTTCTAAAATGACAAAATAAGACGAGAATCTTCTCTCCCCTGAAACTCCCACTTCGACCTTCCCCGATCAAGAGGGAAGGAGTTGCTTCTATTCTTTGAAGGCAGTCATGGGTTCGAGAATCAAATTCCCCCGTTCGAAGCGCTCAATGGATAGGGGAGAGATATCAATCGTTGTGGCTCTTCCTTCTGTAATCAATTCTGCAATCACCTTTCCCACAGCTGGACTATGTTGAAATCCATGGCCACTGAACCCGTTGGCAAGAATGAACCCCTGGACCCCTGGAAACGGACCCAGAATGGCATGATGATCAGGAGAGATCTCATAGAGCCCTGCCCACCCTCTTGCAATCCTTGCTTTCTCAAAGGCAGGAACGCGAAACATAGCGTTTTCAGCAGCCTCCACCATCGCCTCATAATCGATATTCAGATTGAAACTCGGCTCCTGGTCCAGCGGACCGGAGAGAAGGAAACCGTCTACCTCCTGCCGGAAATACCATCCTCGATGAAAATCGATGGTCAAGGGAACGGATTGATCGGTAAGTTT
>DATIGG010000305.1:0-4403 GCA_035454825.1 Thermodesulfobacteriota bacterium
CTTTGGGGAATACACAGGCTACTATTCCGGGGTCGGGAGTACACCGAGAAACTTTATCAAGGTGAACTGTATCACCCATCGGAACAACCCCATCTTCTGGTTTACCACTGTGGGGAGGGCAGTGACCGATACCCATATGACAATGGCTTTGACTTATGGCGCGACCCTATGGCAAGAACTTGAAGCCATGAGAATCCCCGGGATAAAGGCCGTCTACTGCCCCCCTGAGGGCGCAGGGAGATTCATTGCGATCATTTCCGTAAAGCAGATGTACCCAGGGCATGCAAATCAAGTGGGGACTGCAGCCATTTCCACTGAGATGGGGGCTTACGGACTGAAGACAGTGATTGTCGTGGATGAGGACATTGATCCCTGGGATTTACCTCGTGTTCTTTGGGCCCTCAGCTTCAGGTTCCAACCGAGCCGATCTCAGATGATCAATCGCGGCAGATCCACGCCTCTCGATCCTTCTCTGCCCATCGATCAAAGGGACATTACCTCCAGGATTATCATGGATGCGACGATCCCATTCGAGTGGAAAGAGAAACCCGTTCCAATAGAACTTGATCCTGAGATGATCAAAAAAATAAAGGCTAAGTGGAAGGAATTAGGCCTCTAAAGGCATCCTAATTAAAGGGTAAGTGAAGAATAGGATGTCTGATTACAAAGATTAGGAAACAGATTACAGTGATTAAAGATAAGGATCCATTAACAGAAGAAATAATTGCCTGGGCAACAATAAAAGCTGCCAAGTAAGGAGATTAATGGGTTAATCTCCGTAATCTAAAGTGGTCTTAGTGTAATCAGGTATAATCCGTAGTTCTTACCTGAGGATTATACCAGGGGGGATGGAGATGGCAGTGGTGATCGTTGGAATGCTCGATGAGAGGGAAGAAGCCCTCAGAATCATAAAGGAACAGATCGAGCGGAGGGGGCACAAAACCATATTGATCGACGTGAGCATCGGGACCGGGGGTATTGCCCCATCGCTCAGGGCAGATGTGAACTGTGATGAAGTCTTGAAGCTTGCAGGAGGAACGATCGAAGAGGTCAAGAAGATGCTGGCCAAAGAGAGGGAGAAGGCGACCTCCCTTATGGCAGAAGGGTTGACCAAAAAGGTATTGGAGCTTCATCAGGCAGGCAGGCTCAAGGGAGTGATCGCTATTGCAGGCATGACTGGAACTTTCCTCTCCCTTACGGCCATGAAAGCCTTACCCTTTGGAATCCCCAAACTGATGGTTTCGAGCGTCGCAGCCATGCCTGCCTACGCAAACAGACTGGCCGAATATTTTGGTCTGAGAGACATCACGGTCATGCATACGGTCGTGGATACGGTGGGACTCAATCCCCTGGTCAGAACACTGGCCGTCAATGGCGCGAATGCGATCTGTGGCATGGTTGAAGGGATGGAAACACCCCAGGAAGAAAAAAGACCTTCGATTGCCCTCACAGAATTTGGCTTTTGTGATAAGGGTGCACATTATGTGAGGGAACTTCTGGAAAAGGATTATGATCTCGTCTCCTTTCATGCGACCGGCTTGGGGGATCGGGCAGCCGTCGACCTTGTGAGTCAGGGGTTCTTTGAAGCCTTTATTGACTTAGTCCCGGCAAGTTTCAGCGAATACCTTTTCGGAGGCAATCGGGCCTCCGGACCCAATCGATTGGATGCAGCCCTGAATCAGCCAATTCCGTACATTCTCTCTCCCTGCGGCTTTGACATGATCAGTTGCGGCCCCATTGAGCGAAGGGATAAAAAAGATCTCCTCTGGGTTTCGAGGAAATTAGCCGAGAGAAAGCTCTTGTTACAAGACGCCATCAGAGTTCAGGCCAGGACAAGTCCTGAGGAGATGGCGCAGACCGCAAAAGCGGTCGCTGAAAAGCTCAACCGGTATCCGAATAAGAAATTAATAAAATTTGTCATTCCTAAGAAAGGGTTTTCGTCAATCAGCATGGAAGGAGGGGCGTTATTCGATCCGGCCTCAGACGAAGTCTTCATCAACGAACTCAAAAAGAATTTGAACCCTGAGATCAGAATCTCAGAGGTGAGTGCAGACATCAACAGTCGAGAGTTTGCCCAGGCTGTTGTGGAGGCCCTCAGAGAAGGCCTGAAGGCAAAGGCGTGAGAGAGGCAGAGAAACCAAAGAAGTCATGAGAGGTTCATAAAAATGCGCTTGATCGTTGGAATCTCGGGCGCCACAGGTTCCGCTTATGGCGCCCGACTTTTAGAAATTCTTAAAGAGAAGGGAATGGAGACCCATCTCATCATCACCCCCCCTGCGAAAGAGATCCTTCTTCAGGAAACTTCTTATTCCGTTCAGAAGATTGAAAGTTTGGCTTCCCATGTCCATGACAATGAAGATTTGGGTGCTTCTATCTCCAGTGGCTCGTTTAAAACGGAGGGAATGGTGGTCATCCCGTGTTCCATCAAAACCCTGTCCGGCATTGCCCACTCCTATAATGAGAACCTGATGACTCGAGCCGCGGATGTGACACTGAAAGAAAGAAGAAGGCTTGTTCTTGTGGTCCGGGAGACTCCGCTCCATCAGGGCCACATTGAATTGATGCTTCAGGCCAGCCGAATGGGAGCCATCCTCTTTCCACCGATGCCAGCCTTTTACACCCATCCGAGAACGATCGACGATCTCATCAACCATACGGTGGGAAAGATTCTCGATCTATTTGAGATCGACCATAACCTGTTTGTCCGATGGGGCTCTCCATCTTCAAAGGATGTTTAGGTTCTGGCCCTGCATGCAAAAACAAGAAAGGAGGAATCCTGATGAAAAAGAAGAAACAGGGTGTCAGCCGTATTTCTCTGCCGTGTCCAGTCATTCTCTTAAGTGCAGGGACAGCGGAGAAGCAGGATGCGATGACCGCAACCGCCATGTTTGTTTCTGAGGAACCGCCTCTCGTGGTTGTGAGTGTTGGCAAATATTCCTTCTCCCATGGACTCATCGAAAAGACGGGTGAATTTGTTCTGAATGTGGCAGCGATCGAGCAAGTGAAACTCGCCAAACTGCTGGGAGTGACCCACGGGGGAGAATTGGATAAGTTTAAGGAGTTCAACATAGGTGTTGAAGAGGCAGAGTCTGTCGTCTCCCCACTCATTAAAGGGTCGTTTTCACACCTGGAATGCAAGGTGATCACTTCTTACCCATTGGGTCATTATGTGCTTTACCTTGCTTCTGTGTCCGCCTACAAGGTAGACGAAAAAAAGGTTCCCCTTGCGTGGCACGCCATGAGATATTTTTCATTGGACAAGGGAGTAACGTGATGCATGAAAAGATTTAAGGTTGAAATTTCAAAAGGTCCATTCAGAATCCATGGCCATATTCAGGAGCTGGGCCAAGACCTCCTTGTCTCCATCTGGGGTGGAACAAAACCCCATATCGGCGCTGTCGGCGTGGCTATCCCAAGACCCAGTCTGAGGGGTCCTCGAAAATGGAGCGCCACCTCCTCTAATTTTACGTTCGTTGGCCACAAAGAAGATATCCTGGTGAAAAAGATCTCAGAAAGACTTGCTTCTCAACTCAAAACAAATGTTGTGGTCATTGCAGGCATTCACTGGGATGATATTTCTAACAAAGAGATCAAGGTCATCGAAAATCTCACCGAAAAATTGCAGAACCAGATTTTGAGAAGATTGAGGGGGGATCGTTCGGCTGGCTGACTTTCGAATGGTCATCGATTTCTCCTTGAATTTATAAACGCCGATTATTACAATGTAGTTGAGAAAAGAAGAAGGAGGGTCGACCAGATGATGAAAGATGAGAGAAATTATCATTTACGACTACAGGAATTCTGTGACTGCTATATGGAGACCGATCCCAAAAAAGAGTTGGAAAAAGCTTCGAAAGGGGTATCAGGAGACCCGAGCGGCGATCCGGATGAACATGCCCTCAAATTTCTCGGTCTCAGCATCTTTTATGGGGCCAGTGAAAAGGCCAAGAGCATCTCGCTCCGGTCTTCAAAAGCTGGAAAGGTATCGTTTAAAGTCGACGCTAAAGGGACCTATCAGCTTCCTCCGCCCACCTCCAAGGTCGCTGATCGCATCATCTCTATTGCCCGGTCCATCACCCACATCGATCAGGATCAGGGAAAGCTGCCTGTCTCCCTGGGGTTAAGAAATGATCGGATAGAAATTGCCTTCCAGTTCGATCGTAAAGCAGGGGATGAGACGTTCTCCATTTTCTTCCCGGAGCTATAGAGATCTATTAAATCTTACAAAAACACCGAATAATAAAACCCCACCTATAAACGGTGGGGTTTTATATTAACCCCTCCTTTGACCTACAGAATAAGGAGGGTTGCCTAACGTCCCAATTAATGAAGTCATGCTGTTGAGCGCGAATGTTTGGATTTCAGGTTTCGGCTTTTACTCTTTGGGTTATCTTAACCTGAGT
>DATIGG010000306.1:0-4205 GCA_035454825.1 Thermodesulfobacteriota bacterium
GCATGAAATGGTCATAGCGATCGCTCCAAAGCGTAAGGGCCAGGATGGGGACATCATCGATCGAGCGGGGTTTGATCAGGGGCTGGCTTGCACCAGGAGGGATCAGGTCGAAGTTGGCAAACATCTTCTGATTGAGCCTTACAATGCTCTTCTCCTCGTCCTCCCCCACATAAAACCGGACAATCGCCATCGCGTATCCCGGTGACGACGTCGAATAGATGTACTCCACGCCCGGAATCTCCCAGAGGAGTTTTTCCATTGGCTTAGTGACCCGTTCCTCAACCTCTTTGGCCGACGCCCCGGGCATCTGCACAAAGATATCGATCATCGGCACCACGATCTGGGGTTCTTCCTCCCGGGGGAGCATGAGAACTGCGCCGATGCCAAGAAGGATTGAAGCCACAATGATAAGGGGGGTCAACTTCGAATCGATAAAGGCATGGGCCAGTTTTCCTGCAAATCCAATTTTTCCGTTCATATTCGGTCACCTCAGTAAAACTAAAGCCCAGTGCTTGGAGGGCACCCTCGAACCATTAAAATCAGTATTTTCTGAAAGTCTTCTATTGTCAGGTATTTGCTGACACTCACACTGACACTTGCACTTTTATTCTACCCGGTCCCCTTCTTTCACCTTCTCCAGACCTTCGATGACGATCCGCTCTCCATCATTCAATCCTGAAAGCACTTCAGCCTGGTCCTCATATTGTTTCCCGGTCTTGATCAATCGCAAATGGAGGATGTTGGATTCATCCACCATAAAGACGCTAACAAGCTGGCCACGCTGGAGGATTGCTTTTCTGGGGATCTTAAGGGCCTGTTTCTGTCCGACCACAAAACGGGCTCTTCCAAAGAGGCCGGAACGGAGAGCCGGCTGATCGACAGGTCTTCCCTTCTCATCAAAGAGATCGATCTTCACCGTGTAACTCCGGCTTGCCGGATCTGAGGCAGGAACGATCTCCGATACCCGGCTGGAGAATTCCTGAGACCCAAGGGCATCGATCGAGACCCGAACCGGAGTCCCAAGGCGAACCCTTTTCAACATCGATTCCTCCGCCGAAACCTCAAGACGGTAGCGGGAGCCATCCTCGAGAGTGAGCAGAGGTACTCCTGGAGCTGCAAGGAGTCCAACCTCAGCCTGTTTAGAAACGACGATTCCATTCATGGGAGCCAGAATCCGGCTATAGCCAACATAGACTTGAGCGCTGGTGATATCCGCCTTTACCTGGTCCATTTTTGCAAGAATCTGGCCCTTTCTGGCCTGGAGTGCCTGGAGCATCCTTTCGGCCCGATCCAGCTCTGCTTCTGCAACCTTCAGCTTTGCCTGTACCTCATCAAACTCCTGCGGGCTGACCGATTTTTGTTCGAGCAGGGCCTTGAAACGGCTGAATGTGGCCAGGGCAAGGGACTTACCAGCCTCTGCGGCATTCCGGGATGATTCTGCCGCACGAATGTTTTGGTCGATCTCATCCAGGGCATCCTGCACTTCACGGAGTCCTGCCTGTGCCTTCTGAAGCTGGGCCCGGGTATCGCGATCATCAATTTCGATGAGCAATTGGCCTGTTCGGACACGGTCCCCTTCACGGAAATGGACAGCAAGGATATTGCCCATGGTCTTGGAAGAGAGTACCGTTGTCGTCTTTGAATGGACCGTGCCCACCGCCTCATACTCCTCCGTGACGGGAGATGATTTGATCGTTTCTATCTTCACACCTTGAATGGTGGTTGGTTTTTCAATGACCGCTTCTTCTTTTTTCCCGCAAGAAGCGGTCATGATGGCAAAGAAAACAATGCTAATGACAACCCATCTCTTTCTCATAGATTCCTCCATCGATTTTATCTTCCTAACCCGTGAACCTCCGTCTTAAGAAAGGAAAGGTTCGATACCGGTCAATTTTCCCACGGACAGAAGCACATGGGCATAGCTGACATAATGGTCATAACGGGCTGCAACCAGGTTCAGGCGTGCCCGTACCAGGGCGGTCTCCGCTCTCAAGACTTCGGTGATGGTGGTCAAGCCTTCACGGTAGCGATTCTGGACAATCCGGAGCGTTTCCGTCGCCTGGTCAATCACCTGTCCGGCAACGACCAATCGTTCACGAGCTGAGACATGCTGCTGATAGGCACGGGCGACTTCGAGCCGAATCTGATTGGACAGGTGCTCCTGCTCAGCGGCAGCCATCGATTCTGCTGCTCGGGCCTTGCTCAGCCTTGCACTTCGGCCATAATCAAAGAGGTTAAAGGTGAGGTTGGCGCTGATTGTGTAATCCGAGCTGCCGCTTGAGAGATCCCTTCCACTTCCGCCGTAGACTGCAAAAAGGTCTAACCTCGGAAGATACTCTCTCTTTGCTCCAATGACCCCCTCTTTATTCAATCGAATGTTATTTCCGGCCCGGACATAATCCGGTCGATGGGTCAGGGCTAATTGGATCAACTCTTCCCGTTGAAGCGCTTCAAAACGTATTTCCACCAGTTCTCCTGTCACCTTCTGGGATGTTTCAATCGGAAGACCCATCATTGTGTTGAGGACCGCATAGGCCACAGCCACATCCCCAACCGCATCGATCTGCTGCTGTCGAAATTCTGCCAGTTGGACCTCTGCAGCCAAAAGGTCCGATTGAACCACCAGACCGTTCTGAAATCTGTCCCGGGTCCATTTGACAACTGATTCAGCCATCTTCACTGCCTCTTCCGCCACTCCCTTTTTAGCATGGGCCACAAGAACCCCGTAGTAGGAACGAATGACTTCAAAACGGACCTGCTGCTCAACCATCGCCTTCTGGAGATCGGCCTGCTGCTGCCCGAGGCGAGCCTGGGTGACGCGGGTGTAGGTTTGAAGTTGATCAAAGAGCGTTTGCCTGAGGCTGATGGCTGTGCGGAAATTGCTGAGGGGATCGGGGTCATTCAGTGCGGGAAGCTGAAAATTCTGCTGGGTGAATCGGGCCTGCTCCAGAAGGGAGCCGAACACAAAGACAGGATTGTTGCCTCTTGTGAAGGTTTCACTGAACTGTAACAAAGGGAACCAGCCGGCCCGCACTTCCCGAAGCTGGGCATCGGCTATTTCACGGCCCGAGAGAGTGATACGAATGAGAGGATTATTCTTAAGGGCTTTGTCGACAGCCAGTGACAGTGTTAAAGTTTCTGGTTCTTCGGCATGCGACAATGAAATGAAACAAAGATATTCTCCCATCTGAAAACAGAAAACAGCCAGGACACAGAAAAGAATCTTACTAACAAAACAATGACTTCCCATGGCGCCCTCCTCCATCTCATTAAAACTTTAAATCACCCCAGTCATTATATCAGACCTTCCGTACAGGAAAAAAGGTTAATTTTTCATCGCCGGAACCCCCTCAATTTATCAGCCCTTCGGTTCATTGCTTAGAGTCTGTTTATAAATCCAGTTTGTCCGTTTATCCGTCATGCCGGATTTGATCTGGCATCCAGACGTCGTCCCGACCCCGTATCAAGTACGGGGTAAACTCCAGTCGGGAACCATCTCAACGACTGGGTCCCGGTTTTCACCGGGAACCCTGGATTCCGGCTTTCGCCCTGAACACCATGTGGTGCAGGGCTTTCGCCGGAATGACAGCTTTCTGTAAAAATGATAGTTTATCTTTCCTCTTAGCCATGACTGACACATAGCCATCGCTGAACATAATCCTTGTTTCCTTGAAATGCCGGTTTTATTATAATATCAAGAATTGAGGAGGTGGATAAAATGTCTATTGAGCGCATGGTATTGGCCTTTGCCGGGAGTTTTATCCTGATCAGTCTTATCTTGTCCCAACTTTTCAGCCCGTACTGGCTCCTGTTCACTGCCTTTGTTGGCGGCAATCTGCTTCAGTCGTCCTTTACCGGTTTCTGTCCCCTGGCAAAGATCCTGAAGGTCATGGGAGCGGAACCCGGCCCGACTTTTAAATATTAGACAAGATCACTCCCGACGTTCCCCCGAGACGCAAAAATTTCATCGGAACTGTTAACATAACAGGAAACCTGTAGCGTTGGCCGGAGACCCCTATAAGTTCAGCACTTTTTCTCGCATAAGTCATGCATATATGGTAGTTCAGAAATACCGTATTTTTTTCCGTAAAATACAGTCTTCACCTTATTGTCCCCAATAGAAGTTTAATTTATGGTGACATGGTGATTCAAACACCTACTAACCTTACCAATAATAAATAAGGAGGGATCCGGCATGAAAAAAT
>DATIGG010000307.1:0-4406 GCA_035454825.1 Thermodesulfobacteriota bacterium
GATATTCTCTCCCGGGTATTCATAGGCTTTATTGACCCACAGGTGGTGCAAAGGAACGTTGCAGCCAAAAGCAGCAGCTACCTTGATCCTTTCCTGATCAAAGGCGTCGCTCAGTTTTGAAGCACACATTGAGACTTCCCCATAAAATCGAAATTCCCTTGCCCGCTCAAAGAAGAATTCTGCCTTAGGAATATTGATCTGGGCATGGACAGAAGGATTCCCGGGATAAAAGTTGTTCTCAATGACGTTTTTTGACAGCCCCATCTGAGGGTAGACTCTCTTTACAATCTCGTGAGCCGCTCTATTCTTTGTAGACGGCCAAACCGACATCCGGATATCCCTCTTGAAGTTATAGATATGGGCTTCGGCCGAGCCAATCTTCCTGCTTAAATAGGGCATGATGTGCTCCTCAGCAAAATAGATTTCCCCCAGGATATTCTCTTTTTCCAATATTTTCCTTGACCTTAAGGAGGCCCAATATCCCGTCGTCACTAAAAGGACCTGGCCTTCCTTGAGAAAGGGTGCCAGGGCCGAAACAAATCTATCGACCGCCATGGAGGGGACATTAATCATGATAAGTTGAGCTTTTTCGGTTGCTTCCTCTGCGTTCGAAGTAACACGCTTCAATCTGGCGAGTCCCGTCTTACCGGAGCATGTATTTCCAGACAGAACGATCCCTCCCTTTTCCCTAATGGGATCAAGGTTTTCTTCAAAGTCCGGATGCTCAAAAAGATTGACCTGGCATCCCATAAAAGATAAGTCTGCCGCCATGGCCATGCCGCCGCTCCCGCATCCGCATACAGTCACCGTGGGCAATGATTTCATCCTACCCCCCCCCTTTCTGAATAAGGCGAAATGAATGCATCATAAAACAAATTTTAGTCTTTTTCCAAAATGATAAACCAAAACGGAAATTTCTGGCGGGAGAAAGATCTCTGTTTATTTTAACCTCTTTTGGAACCGGAGTGAACTCAAGACAAGCATGCTCCCCCCCAGAACTGCCAGGGCCAGCATCTGGGGCCAGAGAATATCCAGCCCATTTCCTTTCAAAAAGACGCCCCGGATGATGACCAGGAAGTACCGTAACGGGTTTGCATAGGTAAGATATTGAATCCATTCCGGCATGCTCTCTATGGGAAAAGCGAACCCTGAAAGGTTGACAGCGGGCAGGGTGAAAAAAAAGGTAGAGATCTGAGCCTGCTGCTGCGTAGAAGAGATTGTGGAGATGAAGAGACCCACAGACACGGAACTCATCAGAAAGAGAATAGACCCCAGAAAAAGAACGAGGGGGTTTCCTTGAAAAGGGACCTCAAACCAGAAGACGCCGACAAGCGCGATCCCGATCATATCCAGAAGTCCCATCAAGGCGAAGGGAAGGGTCTTCCCCACCATCAGCTCCCAGGAACGGATGGGGGTAACCATGATCTGTTCGAGGGTGCCGATCTCCCTCTCTCGCACGATCGCCTGGGAAGTCAGGATGATAGGCACAAGAAAAGCAATCAGGGCGATCACCGCCGGAACATAGAAGATTCGGCTTTCAAGGTTCGGATTGAACCAGGCCCGGTGCTTTACCTCCACTCCAGCCTCCTCGAACCCGGTCACCCCCGCCTGATTCAGTCTCTTGACTAAAACCGCTGTCGTATATTCTGAAAGAATCTGCCCTGTATAGCCAAGGGCAATCAGGGTCGTATTCGAATCGGTTCCATCTAAGACAATCTGGACCGTGGCCGTATCCCCTTTTTTCAACTTTCTCGAAAAATCATTTGGAATCTCGATGCTGAGGGTCACTTTTCTCTGATCGATCAGGTCCCTGACCTCTTTTGGGGTTGCCGGGTAAGAGACGATATCGAAATACCTTGATCTCCCAAACCTCCCGGTGAGATCCCTCGAATCGGAGCTCTGGTCAAGATCCCTGACCGCCGTCTGGATATGCTTCACGTCCAAATTCGCCGCATAACCGAATACGATCAATTGGAAAAGGGGAGGAATGATAAGGGTAAATCTCATCCGTTTATCCCTCAGCGCCTGGGTCAATTCCTTCTTGAAGAGAAATCGAAGCCTCCGGAACATCCTCACCTCAATTCCTTTTTTAAACTTCGGGTTGCCAACCAGAAACCTGCTCCCGCAAAAACCAGCAACATCAATGTCTCGAACCAGAGGAAGGAGATCCCCGTCCCCTTCAAGAAGATCTCTTTCAGTATCGTCACATAATATCGAGGCGCAATTGCGTAAGTGATGATCTGGAGCCAAGAGGGCATACTGGAAATAGAGAAGGTAAATCCCGAGAGCAGAAAGGTCGGCAGAAATCCGATGATCATCGCCATCTGATTGGCTAAAAGCTGGGTTTTTGCCACCGTCGAAATGATCATGCCAAGTGCCAGTGCAACGAGGATGTAGAGGGAAGAAAGGAGAAAAAGGAGGGTGATGCTTCCTCTCAATGGGACCTGAAAGAGCCCTTTCGCCAGCAGAACGGCCATGATCAAATCGAGAAAGCCCAGGAAAAAATAGGGAAATAATTTTCCGGTAATCAGTTCCACCTTTCGGACGGGAGTGGAAATGAGAAGTTCCATCGTTCCCTTCTCCCATTCCCGGACAATCACCTGCCCTGTAAGAAGCACGCCGATGATCGACATAATAACAGCGACCAGGCCGGGGATAAAATAGTTCTTCGACTCCAGCTCCTCGTTGAACCAGACCCTCGCTCTCCCCTCAACCGGCAGGTTTGCCTTCTGTAAGCCCAATCGTTCCGCTTTCAGAAAGGTCTTCTCTTGCGTGTACTGACGTGCGATCGCCTGGACATAGCTCAGTACGATGCTTGCCGTATTCGAATCCGTGCCATCCAGCAGAACCTGAACCGGGGCCTTCCTTCCCGCCTTGACCGTTCTTGAGAAGTTCCAGGGAAGGATGAGTCCCATCTTGATGTCCCCTTGATCAATGAGCTGCTTCACCTCCTTTTCATCCCGCGCTATAAACCGGAGATTAAAGTAAGGTGAAGCGCTGAAGCGCTGGATAAAAGAGAGGCTCTCCTGGGTCTGGTCACGGTCAAGAACAGCCATCGATACCTTCTTCACGTCAAGGGTCACCGCATAACCGAAGAGAAGCATCAAGAGGACTGGCATGAGGATCACAAGGGCCAGGCTCCTCGGGTCCCGAAAAATATGGAAGAATTCCTTTCTGGCAATGGCCCAGCTGCGGGAGAGCCTCACTGCGCCTCCTCTTTTTCGATCAATGAGACAAAGACATCTTCCAGCGAGGGCCTGATCAGGCCCATCTTCTTGAGTTGGATCCCATGTGTTTGGAAGAGCCGGGTGGTCTTTTCCTGCGCGTCGATCCCCTCTTTTCCGATCACATGAAGGCCATCTCCAAACACCGCCACTTCCAGAACCCACGGCTCCTTTTTCAGAAGGTCCAAGGCAGGGATGAGCGAATCGCACTCCAGTTCCCACACCCCCTGTGAAAGGGTCTTCAGTTTCAGCTCGGAGGGAGTCCCCAGGGCGATAATCTTTCCCTGGTAGATGAGGGCCAACCGGCCACAGTACTCTGCCTCATCCATATAATGGGTGCTGACGAAGGTGGTAACGCCCCTCTCTGCCATTTTCTGGATCAGGGCCCAGAAATTTCTCCTGGAGATCGGGTCAACCCCTGACGTGGGCTCATCGAGAAAGAGGATGGAAGGCTCGTGCAGAATGGAACATCCTAATGCCAGGCGCTGTTTCGATCCGACGGCCAGAGTCCCGGTAATTTGCTCCCTGAGTCCCTCGAGGCCCACCCTCTCCAGAATCTCGGCCTCTCTCTCCCTTTGGGAAAGACCGGACAGGCCATAAATTCCTCCAAAAAACCGGAGGTTTTCAATGACCGTCAGGTCCTCGTAAAGGGAGAACTTCTGGGACATGTATCCAATCACCTCTTTGATCCTCTCCGGCTCTTTCATCACATCGAACCCTGCCACCCTTCCCATTCCTGAAGTCGGCATCAAAAGGCCGCAGAGCATCCGGATGGTCGTCGATTTTCCGGCCCCATTGGGCCCAAGAAATCCGAAGATCTCCCCCTTCTCCACCTGGAAGTGGATATGATCCACCGCAACAAAATCACCAAATTTTTTAACTAAATCTTCCACCTCAACGGCAAAGGTCATTACGTTCATTCCTGCTTCTGTATTCCCGGTGAAAAAATCTCTTTTTTCGTATCGGCGTCATTCCGGCCCACGAGGATGGGCGGATTGGAGAAACATTAGGGCGGAACCTTTAAAAAATAAATGGTCAATGATCAATGAGAAATGAACAGTGGTCAATGACTCACGCCGTTTCTTTCAATGACAATTGATCATTGGCAATTGATCACTACGCATCTGCTTCTTCTCCCGCACCATGGAGATGAAAGCATCTTCCAGGGAAGGTCTGACGGCG
>DATIGG010000308.1:0-2840 GCA_035454825.1 Thermodesulfobacteriota bacterium
CTGCTCGATAGGCCGAGTGGGTTTTGCAAGATAGTCACGGTTTTGAAGGCCCAAAAAACCGCCATTATTGGAGCGGTCCCTTACCGACTTTTTTCTTGAAAGCGAGATTTTGACCTTCCTCCCTCAACACAACCTTTCACGTCGTAATGAACAAAACAGAATTGCAGAATGAATAGGAGGCACGGAAATACAGCGTTTTTATCCAAGGAATACAGTGTTCACTGTATTTACAGATGCCTATTATTCTAAGAGAATTAATGTATATAAATTTATTGCATACGAAAGGAGACTACAATGCGAATGCTTTTACACGCGAAGATTCCTCACAAAGAGTTCAACGCTGCTGTTCGCGACGGCAGTGCAGAGAAGAAAATAAAACAGATTCTCGAAGAGACAAAGGCCGAAGCTGTTTACTTTACGGAGTATGACGGCCAACGCGGGGCCATTTTGATCATCAACATCAATGACCCATCGGAAGTGCCAAGATTTGCAGAACCATGGTTCCTATCATTCAATGCCGACGTCCAGTTTCATATTGTCATGACCCCGGAAGAATTAGGGCGCTCAGGCCTTGAAAAGATCGGGGGAAAGTGGTCCTAAGAAGTTGTGGGTCAGCAATACTTGGGTTGGGATGCGGAGGTTCCGTTATTCATTCCTGCTTGAGCTTGAGGGAGATACCTGGGAACGGGAATGAAAGGGGGTAGTAGAATGGCAACTTATGTGATGCTTCTAAAATATACCCAAAAGGGTATAGAGACCATCAAACAAAGTCCTGCACGACTTGACGAGGCCAAAAAAGCTGCTAAGGCAGTCGGCGCACAGCTAAAAGAATTTTACCTGGTGATGGGCCGATATGACATCGTTATCGTCCTCGAAGCACCGGATGCCGAAACAGTGGCTAAGTGGGCTCTCAGTCTCAGTTCCAAGGGTAACGTTACTACGGAAACCCTTCGCGCCTTCACAGAGGATGAATACCGGAAAATCATTGGTGCTCTTCCATGAGTAGTTGTTAGGCGAACGCTCTTAGAAAGCCCTAATGTGCCTCCCTCAAACTCAAATTTCAGGCAGGTTAATTGCTTGTCGGGGATGAATAGGACCTAATAAATCAATCCAGATTTTTTATAGGGCTGAAATTTGACCTCAGCGAGACAAGGAGGTGACGGAATGGTTGATCCAACCCGCGAAGGCTATGTGGCTGTCCCTGGGGGGCAAGTGTGGTACAAGATCGTAGGTGTCGGTCATTCTATTCCAGTCCTGACCCTCCACGGCGGACCCGGGGCAGGACACGATTATCTGGAACCGTTCGATGCGTTGGCCTCAGAACGGCCCATTGTTTTTTTCGATCAACTCGGTTGCGGCAAATCTGATAAACCTGACGACGTATCATTGTGGCGAATCGAGCGCTTCGTTAAAGAAGTCAGCGCCGTGCGCAAGAAGCTCGATCTTGAGCGCATTCATCTGTTGGGGCACTCGTGGGGCGGATGGCTCGCCATCGAGTACCTGATGGGCAAGCCGTCGGGCATTGTCAGTTTGATCCTCGCAAGTACGTCCGCGAGTGTGCAGCAAGTTGCCGAGGAGACTGCACGCCTGAAAGCCACGCTGCCTCAGGCTGTGCTGAACACATTGCAGCGATACGAAGCCGTCGGCGACTATCACAGCCCGGAATACGAGAACGTGATGATGGAGTTTTATAAGCGGTTTCTCTGCAGACTCGACCCATGGCCTGAGTCGCTCATGCGTTCGTTGAACAACATAATGAGCAATCTGGTGCCCTACGAGACGATGCAAGGTCCGAACGAGTTCACCTTCACCGGTAATCTGAGGGATTGGGATCGCACCGGTCGGCTGAAAGAGATTGCCCTGCCGACACTGATCATGTGCGGACGCCATGACGAACTTGGACCCGCCTGCGCGGAAACCCTGCACCGGGGCATTCCAAGCTCTGAAATACGGATCTTCGAGCAGAGTGCGCACATGGCGCATCTGGAGGAGAAAGAGCTTTACCTGCAGGTCGTGCGGGGGTTCCTTGGCCGGGTTGAGCGAAAGCTGGGAGCCTGACTATCAAAATTCAGGACAATCGGACATTGGAGCAAACGAAGTTGGGGGACGGGTTCCATAGGACAAGAAGTTTGCTGCAAGACACCGCTGCCACCAGTGCGTGCAGTCCACGTCGCCTTCCGCTCCGCCACCAGAAATACATTCGGGGGTTGGCTGGCCTCACTAACCCCCGATTCTTTCCCTATTAAGGTTTCTTTTCGAGCTTTCGAATCTCGTTCAGTAATTCCTCATTCTTCGGGAATCCCGGTTGGATTGAGCGGATCACTCCTTGCTTGTCAATAAGGAAGCTAATCCGCCCCTGTCCGTACAGGCCCGCCAGCTTCCGGTCGCTGTCGGAAATCAAGGGGAACTTGAGGCCGAGTTCTATGCTGAATCGTTTGTGGGTTTCAATGTCATCCGCGCTTACTCCCAGAACCTGGGTGTTCAGGCTTTCAAACTTCAAGAGATCTTCCTGGAAAGCCCGCATTTCGTTCGTTCAGCCAGGGGTGAAGTCCTTGATATAGAAAGCAAGGACCACATGTTTCTTCCCCTGGAAATCGGAGAGTTTGACTGTCCCCTGAGTGGAAGTAACTTCAAACGAAGGCGCCTTTTCTCCAATTTCCAGACAAATCGCCTGCGTCGGAAGAATGGCAATGGCGATCAAAACTGGGAGCAAGATCAATGTGTTCATGGGTTCCTCCTTTCTCTAATGTTATTATATTGTTATCAAATCTACAACATCCACTTTAAAAAGGATAGGTTCTGTTTTGGCAAGATACTCTCGCATTTAGGGGATCTAAAAT
>DATIGG010000309.1:0-2933 GCA_035454825.1 Thermodesulfobacteriota bacterium
GAAAAGGAAGCAAAACGTTTCTTGACATAGCGAAGACGATTTTATAAAATTGATCTCACGGGCGGGTAGCTCAATTGGGAGAGCGCCGGCCTTACAAGCCGGAGGTCACAGGTTCAATCCCTGTTCCGCCTACCAATCAAAGTGGGATTGCAGATTTCAGATTGATCTATTAGAATTTAAAATCTCCAATTTGAAATCTAAATATGGTTAAAAGGGGGCGTAGTTCAGCTGGTTAGAACGTCCCCCGGTCAATAAACGTTTCATTACCGGGGGAAGGTCGCCAGGCTGATGTTTCTTGAAAAAACAAAGAAAATACGGGGGCGTAGTTCAGCTGGTTAGAACGCCGGCCTGTCACGCCGGAGGTCGCGAGTTCGATCCTCGTCGCTCCCGCCAAAATCCTAAAAGCCCCGCCCCAGCAAGGCGGGGCTTTTTGCATTGAGCGATGCCCTATTTCGTATACATCCTTAGGAGTGAAAAAGACGGTACCTTTTATGTTGGGCACACTGAAGATTTGGAGGGCAGGCTAAAACGTCACAACCAAGGAAGGAGTCTATACACCAAGGGGAGGATCCCCTGGAGGTTGATTTATCATGAGATTTTTGAATCAAGAGGCAAAGCCATGAAACGGGAACAAGAGATAAAGAGCAAGAAAGATCGAGCATACCTCACTCAGCTGCTTAGAACGTCCCCCGGTCAATAAACGTTTCATTACCGGGGGAAGGTCGCGAGTTCGATCCTCGTCGCTCCCGCCAAAATCTCAAGAGTCCCGCCCTAGCAAGGCGGGGCTTTTTGCATTGAGCGATGCCCTATTTCGTGTATATCCTTCGGAGTGAAAAAGACGGTACCTTTTATGTTGGGCACACTGAAGATTTGGAGGGCAGGCTAAAACGTATAAAAAATCTCCTTTCCTTCCCCGGTTCGAGGTGCATAGTCCATACCGGTTGGCATAAACCCCTCTAAACTTTACGGCCCTCTATTTCTCGCCTTGTTTAACTTCGAAAATCTCGTCGGCCTCCAAACCATGAGCCTCACGGTGGACAGCTCCAAAGGCCTCCTTGGTTGGAGCTTCAGCAAGGCAGAAAATAGCCCCGTCTTTTTCGCTGTGCCAGTAGTCGGTGATCTTAACCCCATACTTCCCCTGCACTGCAAGGTCTTTCTTATGGGCCTCATCAATTTTCTCTTTTTTGATGTCTCCAACGTTTCTATGGATGTCCATGTATTGTGCCATTTTACTAATCTCCTTTCTCATTAATGTCAGGGGGTACCTCCTTGATTTATAATTAACCATGCACTATCAGGAATTCAAGCAATGTGAAATCCATAACTAATAGATTATTGAATAAGAAATCGCAAGAAAGAGAAAAAAAGGATCTCGTTTCATTTTAAATGTTCTATGTTGCCCTTTGTGGTCGCCCTCCCTCATTATTGCTTCCGGGTGTAGGTAATCTCCATCATTCTCTCTTCCTTGCCTCTCTTGTCGGTCCCGTACATTTCAAACACGTGGGTGTTGTCGTCCACGATCCTGGTCACCGAACGCCACTTCATAGGGCCTTTGACAGGGTCGTCGTAGTGGCTTTCCTGTGTAATGGTTTTGCCATCCGCACTGGCAGTCCCCTCAAAAATAAGAAGGGCGGTGCCCATGGAATCCATCCAGGTCGACACGTACTTCTTGGTATGGTTGTCATACCCGGTGACGCCGATGCCGGTGAACGTACTTCCCATCATGTCGCCGGTAAATTCCTGCTGCAGGAAGCGTCCGCCAAGCAGCATTTTCTGTTCGCAGGTGCCTGTAGATTCCATGGGAGGCTTATTGGGTTCCATCCAGGACTTGATCTTGGTGTTCCAGCTTCCTGCCATGCGCGCCAGCATCTTGTGGGGGGCGCCCGGAGTCCCCAGCTTTTTATATAAATCCATCACCGCTTGCATGTCCGTCGTGTCTTCTCGTTTCTTCTCTGTTTCCATTGCAGACCTCCTTTCTTAAGCATTACTGGAGTCGCGTATCACCTTACGAAAAAGGTTCCCCCTTCGTTTTCAGCCTTTTGTAACCGTTTTAGCGGTCTCCGTAGTATCGTTTTACTGCTACGTTGGACACCAAACGATTCTCAAATGGCTCAAAGTCTTCCTGAGACACCGTCACTTCACCCTCTCGAAGTGAATAACTTCAGTCTTCTCCTTTCCGTTTTGTGTCCATGTCCACTTTTGAGTGAAGTGATCCTTATCTGCAAAGGTCACGACCAGTTTCATCATATGACCAGCATCCGGGGAAGATAAGTTAGTCACATCCACCAAGTCGAAGGTTATGTCCTTGCTTCCCGCAGCAACCGCCTGCGAACGCATTCTTGGCTGGTTGTGGGCGGAGCAGTAGTGGGTCATCATTAAATGATCACCGTCAGGATGGTACATGGTAACCATCTCCGATTCACCGCTCATGGCAAGCTTTTCCATTAAAGCAGAGTTATCTGAAACCAAGGTATAGGTAACCGTCGCTGGTTTCTTATCCGCAGAGGTCCCCTTCCATTCACCCACAAGCGATTTCATCTTCTCAAATTCTGGGGGTGTCTTGGCAAAACACATTCCTGCACTAAACGCCAAGACCACCAGAATGATAGCAAATGATCCCAGAAAGTCCCTGATGTGTTTCCCACCCAAGGATTCTTTATTGATGTCAGCCATTTTCTCCACGGCTAATTCCTCCTTTCAATATGAATTATCGCAGACCGGCAAACAACCTTTCCGTCCTTTCATATTTGACCTCTTTATTAGAAAATAAGTGTTGAGATGAGAAACTTCAAGTTTCCGATCCCCGTTTCATACTGGCCGGACCCAAGAAAAACATCTAAGTGGAACAGAAAACAGGAAGTTAAGAAAAAAGATGGAGTGATATGGTGGCCTATCAGCTCTACTTGTGGAATGCCACAACCAATACATGTTTC
>DATIGG010000310.1:0-5356 GCA_035454825.1 Thermodesulfobacteriota bacterium
CCCCATTGTTTTCGGGAAGTATATTTGATTATGGTTAAAAAATCAAACCTTCAGCCTTGCCATGAGGGGTTGAGAAAACGGTTGCCGGCTCAACCTGGGATGGTAAATGATTGGCCATCCGGATCGATTAGTATAATGGCATAAGAAATGCTTTAAAAACTTGATCATTTCGGTTAAACTGTTCCTACGTTTTCCAACGTTATTAAATAGAGTCTGTCCATAAAGGCCCTTAATCCGTCATGCCGGACTCGATCCGGCATCCAGTCCGGCCCTTTGGCGGGATTGAAAACACTGGATTTCCCGACCCGTCAAAATTGATCATAGGTCGGGGAATGACACCTTGTTATTAAAACCGTAGTTTATGGATAGATACTAAATAGTAACGGGCTGTTGCCCAACTCGATTTCGTGCTTCGACCGTTGACAGGCTCACGGCTCAGCATGAAGGGGAAAGTGACATGATTTTGACATACCATTGACCCTGGCCCTGTCGAAGGGCGAAGATTGGATTGGGAACTGGCTGCTAAAGAATGAGGAAAGAAAGAAGAGGGAGGATAAAAAGAATGAGAAGAACGGAGAGAGTTAAAAAAGGATATTTGATATCCATCCTGATTCTATTTTTCTTTTCTTTCATTTCTTGGACAGCCGTTCATTCTGAAGAAGCCCCCTTCATAAAGGGAGAGAAAGAAGGCCATCCAAAGCTCGAGAGCGCCCTCTTTGATTTGCAGAGGGAGCACCTCCTTCATGGAAAAGAGATTTCCAGCTCTTTTGCCCAAAGCCACGACCTGCGGATGGATGAACAAGAAAAAGTAACGGTTTTCATTCTACCGAAGGCAGGAGAAACAAAGGAGGCGATCGATATCGAGACCCTCAAGGCCTATGGAGGCGAGGTCCTTAAGAGTGGTCACTCCGTGATTAAGGCGAAGGTGCCAATCCTTCTCCTTGATCATATTGCCGATTATGTGGAGGGAATCAACTTTATCAAACGGCCAGACCGACCCTATGCTGAAATCGTTAGCGAAGGGGTGGGTCTCACTGGAGCATCCTTCTTCCAGGCTTCAGGTTATTCCGGCCAGAACGTTAAGGTTGCCATCATCGATCTGGGATTTGCGCAATTATCAGAAGCGATCAGTGCAGGGGTCCTTCCAGTTTCGGTGATTAAAATAGACTGCAGCGGCACGGATTGTACTCCGACAGACTTTTCCTCTGAAAAAGAAAAACATGGAACAGCGGTAGCCGAGGTCGTCTATGACATGGCCCCTGGGGCCCAACTCTACCTGATAAAAGTTGATGACTCCCTTGACCTGATAGATGCAAAGGACTATTGCATTGCCAATGGGATAAGAATCATCAACCATTCGGTGGGGTGGTTTATCAGCAATTTTTATGATGGGGCCTGCTACTTCGACAATCCGGTTTGCACAGCCAACCATGCTTATAAGAGTGGTATCCTCTGGGTCAATGCCGTGGGCAATGAAGCCAGGTCACACTATGGAGCCACTTTTATTGACCGGGATGGAGACCGGCTCCACAATGTGACGGAGGATAATAATTTTATCAGTCTCCATGCCTCTGCAGGAGATCGGGTTATTGCCCTTCTTACCTGGGATGCCTGGCCTGCGACGGACCATGACTATGACCTCCTCCTCTTCGACAGTTCCAAAAACCTGGTCGCTTCCAGTACTACTCCGCAGACGGGGACCCAGCCCCCCCAGGAGGGGATCATTTATGTTGCACCGGCTTCCGGGACTTATTATCTGGCAGTGAGAAACGGGAGTTCCACAACGAACTTTCGATTTTCGATCTTCAGTTTGAATCACGATTTGAGTCCTTTTGTCGCTACGAGCAGTCTCGTATCTCCTGCAGATGCCACAGGTGTGATGGCAGTGGCTGCAATCAATTACACCCGCTGGTTGACTGGACCGCAAGAATCTTTCAGTTCCCAGGGGCCCACCATGGATGGCCGGATAAAACCGGAGATTAGTGGACCCGATGGAAACTCGAGTTTCATCTACGGCTCTTTTGTGGGCACCTCTGCCTCTTCACCCCATGTTGCGGGAGCGGCAGCACTCATTCTCTCTAACGATTCAACCTTCAGCGTCTCTCAACTTTGGGATGTGCTTACCGCCTCTGCCATCGATCTTGGAGGAAACGGGCAGGATTCGATTTTTGGTTATGGTCGATTGAATCTGGCGACGATCTCCGTCGATCCCCTCTCGATCGACTTTGGCGAGGTGATCGTGGGAAATTTTCTTGAGAGGAATATTACGATCCAGAATGTCGGAAATCCAAGTCTGACGATCGGGGGGATTTCTGCTCCGTCATCCCCTTACATGCTTACCACGGATCAGTGCTCAGGGAGGTCCCTCCCTCTGGGAGGAACTTGCACCCTCACGGTCCGTATTTCCCCTTTATCCCCGGGAAGTTTTAACAGTACCCTGACGATTCCCTCCACTGACCCTTTCAAGAGTGTTGTCGCGGTCTCATTGAAGGGGAAGGGCACCTTCTTTATTGATCTCCAATCGCCGGAAGATCAGCTTTCTGCGGATGCCTGTTCGGCAAATGGCTCGCCCTTCTTCCAGTGGGAGGTCTTAAACCCCTTCACCCGATATGAAATTCAATTTTCGATGAGCCCGACATTCAGCACGATTCCGATGAAGATAAAAAAGTCCGGGACACCGGCATATGCCATGCCGTCCAGTCAATGGAAAAGGGTTCTATTGATTCCTGGCGACGGGGGCGGAACGATCTATTGGAGGGTCGTTGGAACAACATCGAACGGATCACAAAGCACCAGTAATAGACGGTCCATCCGTGTTGGCACCCCTCTCCCCGTGGGAAACCCTGCGATCTCGCCCGTGAGCCAAGGGGCCCTCCCTCTCCTGACCTGGCAGAACCGTTGTAATGTCAGATTCAAGGTATGGTTTGGAAGCGATGCCGGTTTTTCTCGAAAAGCCGCTTTCTTCCTTCGTCTTTCTGATTCCACGCTTAGTGACGGAACATTTTCAAAGGAGCTGACTCCCGCCCAGTGGTTAGGAATTCGCAGATTGGTTGGCGACAACGCCGGATCAAAGATCTACTGGTATATCGAATCCTGGGACGGCTTAAACAGAAATTCGGCCACAGCGGCGATGAGTTTTATTTTGCAGGATTAGCAAATTTTATCTGAAAAATTTAGTATCGTTCAAAAGGTGAGGCATAAGTGTATTGACAGCCGAGCAAACCAACCGACCCTTTGACCACCCCGACATATTAAAAATATCCTGGGAACATCCAAGTCGGTTGCATAGAAGCGACTGGGAGTCACAGGCGAATGGAATACACATCTGATCAGCCAATGATCAGCCAACTGCTTTTTTCTGTTTGGCCCGTAATTTCCCATAAACGACGCGCGCACGATGCTCTTTTTCTCTCTTTCTTAGCCGGTTCATGATCTGTTTTAAATCATACTTACATTCCCTTGCAATCTTTTCGCGCACAAGATGAATCTCTTCTACAATAGGATCTTTCCACATCTTAACCTCCTCCCGGAGACGTTAGAAGCTCCTCCGGTGTTGCAATCACTGGGGTTGATCGGCCAAGAGCAGCATTTACCCTTTGAAGCCGCTTGATCACCAAACCGTTTGCGAGATGGGCACAGTTCCATGTCAAGAGATAATCCACTTCATAAAAGACCGCGCATGCCAAGTGAACCGCATCCAACTGTGCTCCCCGTGGTAGGCCCAATTTGCTGACATATTCCTCAGCCAGCAACTCGACTTCTTCAGTCAACGCCAAAATTGGTAACCCTGCCGCCAATGCCCGACGTCGTGAGGCAGCATCAGGATCGCCTATGCTGATTTCGTCCAGGACAGCCTGGGAGATATAATTGTTGAATTTTGGTCGCACTTGATCCCACCATTCATGAGTAATCTGTTGGTGGGCGGCTACGATGAGATCTCGACTGGGATACGCAGCCAGGTAGCTTATAATTGTCGACTCCAAATAAAGCGATGGCTTATTCATCATCCTCTAAATAGCTTGAGATATTCTTATCTCAAATCGCAACCTGTGATTTTCTTGACTAACTATACCAGATTACTTATCAAAGGACAATTCTCCAGGAACTAGCCCGGAAATGGCGATGCGGTTAGCCATCGCTTTTGATACCAGTGCTGAAAGTTGGCTCAACCAGCAAGTCCAGTACGATCTCTGGCAAGCCGGGCAGCATCGTGACCGGCTCAGAGTCACCCGCTTGGTTGTCGACCAACGGATGAGAACCTAACATTTTGGTAGAGAGAACGAGGCGTACTAAGGCAAGGCCTTTAGGCGTTGACTTTTAGTTCTGAACCGTGTTACACGTAGATTACGTGTAATATAAGAATTGTGGTTCTTGCGGTTTTTGTGTGGGTGCTTTCCCCCTCTTAAGAGGCTTCCCATCTATTCTCCCCTAAATTAAGGGAGGATGAAGGGGGGGTAAGGGAGCCATGAAATTCCTTCGGAATGACCCAACATTAAAGCAACGTCGGCGGGAATTGAGGCGTAATCAGACTGAGGCAGAGAAGGCTCTCTGGGCACACCTGCGAAACAAGCAGTTCTATGGAATGAAATTTTTTCGCCAATACAGCATCGGGCCTTATATTTTAGACTTCTACTGCCCGAACATGAAACTGGCAGTAGAAGTGGACGGTGGACAGCACAATGAGCCCGAGGGTAAGAAGTATGATGCAGCTCGTTCAGAATATCTGAAGGCGCAGGGAATTGAGGTAATTCGGTTTTGGGACCATGAGGTATTGCTCGATAGGGAAAGCGTCCTGTCTGAACTGGGGCTGAAAGTAACCCCCCTCTATTCCCCCCTTAAGCTAAGGGGGGATGAAGGGGGGTTAAGCGAAGTCGTAGAATCGGAACTGTCCCCCTACGTGCACAAGGGAGAACATCTCATTTTTGTTATTCATAAGCACGCGGCCCGGGCGCTCCATTATGATCTCAGGCTGGAGCTAAAAGGCGTACTTAAGAGCTGGGCCGTGCCGAAGGGGCCCTCTCTGAATCCTTCCTTGAAAAGGCTGGCCATTATGGTTGAAGACCATCCGCTTGATTACAAAGATTTTGAAGGAATTATCCCTGAAGGTAATTACGGCGCGGGAAGCGTTATTATCTGGGACAGGGGCATTTATCATCACCCTTCCGCAAGAGATAAAAAAGAAAGCGAGAAACTTCTTCTGGATGGATTAAAAAAAGGGAATATGAAATTTATCCTCGAGGGGGAAAAGCTTCAGGGTGAATTCGCGCTGGTAAAAACCGGAAAGGATGGGAAGTCTTGGCTTCTCCTGAAGAAAAAAGATCTAAATGCGACCCAAGGAGACATTCTCAAGGAGAAC
>DATIGG010000311.1:0-5955 GCA_035454825.1 Thermodesulfobacteriota bacterium
GCCACCTCCTCGAATGCGGCGCTCAAGTGACAGGGGGGTATTTTGCAGACCCGGGATTCAAAGATGTTCCAGAAGTTGCATGGGTTGGATTTCCCATCGCAGAAATGGAGTCCGATGGCCGAATGGTCATCACGAAGGCAGCCCAAACAGGGGGCCTTGTTTCAAAGCCTACTGTTATTGAACAGATTCTTTATGAAATCCATGATCCTTCCGCCTATTTGACACCGGATGTCGTTCTCGATATTACGAATGTGACGGTCCATGAAATTGGAAAGGACCGCGTAAGCCTCCAGGGGGCACAGGGGAAGACGAGGCCCGACCTGCTTAAGGCGACCCTTGGGTTTGAAGATGGATGGTTAGGGGAGGGCGAGATTTCCTATGCCGGTCCCAATGCTGTGGCCCGGGCGCATCTGGCTCTCTCTATTCTCAAAGAAAGAATTAAAGCGGCATACCCGAATTGTCACTTGAGGGGCGATATCATAGGTGCGTGCAGCCTGTTTAACGATGATTCCGGAGCCGCGTTGCATGAAATTCGAGAGGATGTCTCTGATATCCGGGCACGTGTGGCTGTTCACTCCCTCGATTTGGAAGGGGCCGAAATAGTTAGAAAAGAGGTAACAACCCTGTATTGTTGCGGCCCGGCTGGTGGCGGTGGAATTCGGGCATCAGTGACGCCAAGGATCGCTACGGCTTCGGCCTTTATCCCCCGGGAGATGGTAAAGCCCCAGGTTTCTTTTCTGGAGATACACGATGCTTGAACCGTCGACTCTAACCTTACCCCTGCATTCTATCGCACATGGGCGGGCCGGTGATAAGGGTAATCGTTCTAACATCAGCGTGATTGCGTATGCTCCCGAATTTTATCCCATTATCAAGGAACAGGTTACCGCAGATCGAGTGGCTCATCTGTTCCGTCACCGGGGGACGATACGGGTTACCCGATATGATCTCCCGAATTTAGAGGCGATCAACCTGGTTATTGACGAAGCTCTGGAAGGAGGGGTTAACCGGAGCCTGAACCTGGATGGGCATGGGAAAGCTTTGTCTTTTTTGGTGCTCTCTCTTTCGGTGGAGATACCGATTGCTCTCAGGAAATTCGCCAAAGGTGTAGAGGCGGAGGCTAAATAAATATCTTCTTTCCTGAAGACTGGATCTTGATATGAAAATTCCCTTCCTATCCTGTTCCCAATGCCGGAAAGAGTTTCCCATTGAGAGGGTTCATCCCCGGTGCTCCTCCTGTAATGAACCCCTTGAGGTCATTTATCCACGTTTGAAGAAGGGCAAGATCCCTTCCAGGGGGACTATGCTGGAACGCTATCAGGCTTTCTTTCCTTTTTCTTCGATTCATAAGGACCTCAGCCTTGGAGAGGGAAACACTCCTCTCGTTCTGTCATCGGTCGTGGGTCCAGCAATGGGCATCGAGAAACTCTTCTTTAAGAACGAGACGCAGAATCCAACCTGGTCCTTCAAAGACCGTGGGACGATTTCCGGCCTGGAACACGCCCTTTCGTTGGGATTTAAGAAGATAGGGACGGTCTCCACAGGAAACATGGCGGTGTCTGTGGCTGCCTACGGCACGCGGGCAAAAGTCGACACTTACGTTCTCGTATCTCATGGCCTTCCAGAGGAAAAGATCGGCCCGATTGCCATCTATCACCCCCACTTCATCATGGTCGAAGGAGATTACGGAGAACTCTATTTCAAAAGTCTCGAGCTGGGGGCGAGGTTTGGCATCTATTTCATAAACTCGGATATTCCCTTCCGGGTGGAGGGCTCAAAGACCATTGCTTTTGAGATCTGTGAGCAGATGGATTTTCATTCGCCCGATTATGTGGTGGTCCCGGTAAGCGCCGGAGGAAACATAAGAGGGATTTTGAAAGGCTTTGAAGAATTTTACCGTGTGGGTCTTATTGACCGGATTCCAAAGATGATCGCCAGCCAGGCCAGTGGCTGTTCGCCCATCACGAATGCCTTCGAAGAGGGGAGGGAGGCCATCGACAGGGTTCCTGATCCTCACACGATTGCCCACGCCATCGAGAACCCTTTCCCGCCCAGTGGAAATCAGGTCTTAAGAAAACTGAAGGAAAATGGGGGAACAGCAGTAAAGGTGAGGGATACGGAGATTCTCGAAGCCCAGGCCCTGATGGCAAAAGAAGGGGTCTTCGGTCAGCCCGCAGCTGCGGTGCCCCTGGCAGCCACCAAAAAACTGCTGGCTTCCGGCTATTTGAAATCAAGCGATTCGGTCGTCTGCATCGTCACGGGCGGAGGACTGAAGTACACGGCCGCCCTTGGACATCACTCCTTTGAGATAAAAACTATCCCCATTGAGAAGATTGAGGAAATTCTCTAAACCTCACCTGTGATAGGTGACCCCGACTTTGGTGCAAAAGGAATTGATCTTACATTGGGAGCAGAGGGGAGAGATCGGTTTGCAGATCCCCTGGCCAAAGGCAACGAGGATGCTGTTTAGTTCCTTCCAGTACCGGATCGGTATTATTTCCCTCAATGTGAATTCGGTTTGAAGAGGCGATTTTGTCCTGATGAGTCCCCACCGGTTGGGGATCCGGTGGACGTGGGTGTCCACACAGATTCCGTCCTTCTTGTAGCCCAGCGTGACAACGAGATTGGCAGTCTTTCTTCCAACGCCTTCCAGTGTCAGCAACTCTTCAATAGTATCCGGCACCTTCCCGTTATATTTCTCAAAAATATTCCTGCTGATATTTTTTATCCTTCGGGCCTTCACCCTGTAGAAGCCGACTGGATAGATCGCCTTTTCGATCTTCTTGACAGAGAATCTGGAAAGCGCCTCAGGTGTTCCGGCAAGCTTAAATATCCGGCGGGAAGCCTCGCCTGTAACCTTGTCCTGCGTCCGCAAGCTGAGTAGGCAGGAGATCAGAACCTTGAAAGGGTCCCGATCGGAGGAAGCTACCTCGTCCAGCCAGGGGACGTGCAGTGATTTCACCTGTTTTTTTAAGATCGGCCAAGCCGCGATAAATTCCTGGAGTGTCATCTTTTTCAAATTCGTTTCTGAATTTTTATTGATAAAATATCACACATCTTCCCCTTGTGAGCAATAAGTTGACAGACAGCGAATCAGAACAGCGAATCAGTTATTGACGAAATACAACGTCTTTGGTATAGTCCGGTCATATGTACTGTCGTTCGCCACTATGGATAGAGCACGATGAAGCCCGATGAGGTTGAGCGTCTCTTCGCTGAACTCAAGTTCGCGTGTGACGTTCGGCGTCCACCGAATGATGCGCGCCGCCTTCAGTTTCGCTTAGGTTGGCAAGACGTAGCCGTTCGCCGGACCCCGAGTAGTTGGACGGCTGGCGGCCATGTGTCGAACAAAAAAATCCAGCGGATGGTTTACGGCCACCGCTGATTTCTGTCTTTCGGCGCTATAATTGAATTGCAGACGAACCAATAGGGTCAGAAGAATGAAATCAGAGATTGGGCTCGGGCATAGGGCAAATGAGGGACTGAAAGATCACAGAAGGTATGAGGTCTACAGGAGGTTAGTCATGATACGGCTCTGCATACCCGTGCTGATGATCACCTTTCTGGTTTGGGCTACGCATGCGGAATCAGCAAGGCATCTCTGGGTGCTTCAAGAGCCGAACGAAATTGTCGCATACGACATGGGCTCGTTCGCAGCCAGGCGTACGATAAAAGTTCCTCACCGGCTATTTGAGGCCCCGGAGTATCTCAGCATTAACAGCAAGGGACTAGTGCTGTTTCTTCCCCCGCACGGTGTGCACTGGGCAAGTGGTGAAATGGCGTTGGCTGGAGATCGCGTTTGGTTCTGGGACGGTCACCAGGCGAAGGAGTGGAGCCTTGAAGGTACGAAGACACGTGGTAGCAGTGCGGGCAAGTCTACCCTTGTGGAAACAATGCCGCAATGCTTCCTTTCAGTTGGAGGCGAGCATCTTTTCTGGTTTGAAAACAGGTTCGAGAAGGTTACGGATGACGCCGGCGTGGAACGGTCTGTACGTTCCACCTCGCGGGTGTGGCGTGCCGACCTCGCTGGAGACAGGCCCGAGACGATAACAAGCTTTTCCCCTGCCGGATGGTGCCAGTGTGCAACGGGAGCTTGCTCTGAGACGTGCCCCGAGCGGTATTTCTGGGCGCCGGACGGTGTCGTGGGTGACTTCTTCTTGGTGACACGCTTTACGCCGGGACAGCTTGGGTCGCGCTACCATGAGAGCCTCCTTTACCAGCGCTCAGCACGGACATGGCAGGCAAAGAAGCTGCCCCAGCCTATCGAGAAGCCTCTCACCGCTTCGGAGAAAGGGGAGGTATTGGTTGCGGCAGTACCCGATGGAGGATGTTGCGGCTGGGATAACGACGGCAACGACCAGACGCTGCTGATGCGCAGCGGCAAGGTCTCCATGCTTTTCGACGAGTTCAAGCGCTACGGCAATCGTAACTACGACGTAAGCTTCTTCACTTCGGACGCACGCCTTGCGTCTGGCAACGCGACAGTCGCTTACACCGTCGTGTCAACTGCCCGGACCGACAGCGAGATTCGCCTTTCGTCCAATGGGAAGGAGAACGCCGAAGAATTGGCGCGGGTCCGCAGAGCGATTGCCGAACTTCCTGCTGTCGAGGTTGTGCGCCTGGCGAGCGAGCCTGAGCCGAAAACCACCATCCATCACGCCTCTCTCGTTGGCTGGCTAAGCGAGCATGAAATCATTGTGGCTCAGGACGGTCGGCTGGTGGTTTTCGATATTCACTCCAAGAAACGGAGAGAAACCACTATCCGGGTGCGCAACGCGGCAGATGCGTTCTTGAGGTAGACCCGTCCAGGGAAGGAGGGATCAGTGATGACATGTGGCAAAAAGCTGCGCCGCAATTCGGCGGCTTACTCGCGGGTCATTGCGCTGTCCCAGAGCACCGAAGATATTCTCAAGAAGACGGTGGCTGATGCCGATGGCATTGACAACTGGTTTCCACCCGAGGTGAGGCCTTAGCGGGTAGAGCAGGGAAAATAGGCGAGGATTAACCCTTGCGTTTCTTTACCCCGCAAGATTTTAAGAATTGTTCGAGGGCCTCATAAGGTTGGAATCCAACGGTGGCCTGACTCCCCACCACAAAGGTCGGAACCCCGGTGATTCCCAGTTTGTGGGAACGGCCCCAATCCTCGTCCACGGCTTCCTTATAGGTTCTCGACGCAAGAACGGATTTCGCCTCTTTCTCCGGGAGGCCTATGGAATCTGCTATCTTGACCAGTTCGTCTGTTTTGCCGATATTTTTCCCATCGACAAAATAGGCCTGGAAGACGGCATCATGAAAAAGGTCTCCCCTGCCCTTCGATTCTGCCCATTTTGCCAGTTCCTGGGCAAGACGGCTGTTATAAGTCTTTTTCCGTTCACCCAGGGGTAGCCCCAATTCGTCTGCCACCTGTTTTAATCTTAACTTGGCTTTTTCGATGTCGTAGTTTCGGCCTGCAAAGAGCTCTTCGAGGGTCATCCCGTCTTCGGGCGTTTCGGGATGAAGGGGAAAGGCTATCCACTTGATTTCGGTGTCAAAATTTTTTCTTAGTCCTTCGATACGCACGGTAGCGAAGTAGCACCAGGGTCAGACATAATCGGAAAAGATTTCGAGCATCGGTAACGGATTCATTGGTCACTCCTTTTGGGCTTCCGGTGACACTGGAGGCTGCGATTTTATTACGAGGAGTATGAAATAGTCTACATTTTAAAGCGATCTTTACCGCCCACTCGTTCCCAAGAGCGGAACTCGTTCGAGGCGCAGAGTATGCGAAGGAGAAATCTGTTTTGTCTAGAATCGGGAGATGCCGATTCTACACAAACCCTCATGGCCGCCTGCCATTTAATTACCCGAAGGGCAAAAAGCGTTTTGTTTGTCGGTACGTTTAGACAAAAAAAAACAGCATCTATCTCTGCGACCTCCGTGCCTCCGCGGTGAATGTAATCTGTTTTGTAGTCATCC
>DATIGG010000312.1:0-23051 GCA_035454825.1 Thermodesulfobacteriota bacterium
GTTGAGAAGAAGACCCCTGGCATTGAAGGGGAGGTTTTTGAAAGCTCCATGCTCAAGCGAATCCACTTCGACTTTGACCAGTATGATATCCGTACCGGGGAAGCAGAGATCTTGAAACAAAATGCCACCGTGTTGAAAAAATACCCAACCGTGAAAATCCAGGTCGAGGGTCATTGTGATGAACGAGGGACGAACGAATATAATCTTGCCCTCGGGGAGAGACGGTCCAATAGCGTCAAGAGATATCTTGTCTCCCTTGGAATCCAAGAGAGTCGAATCTCCACCATCTCCTATGGAGAAGAAAAGCCACTCGATCCCGGGCATACCGAGGAAGCCTGGACAAAGAACCGGCGGGCTGATTTTGTCATCCTGTCTAAATAACCGCACCGGAAGGGTCCCCAGAGAAAAGCAAAACCTTTGGGGCCCTTTCACCGGATTCGACCTCTCTCCTCTGGTCTCATTTCAATAGAAAGGAATGGCCGCACTTTTTACAGGCAACAGAATCTCCTTTTCTCCTGCCTTTGAAGTGCTGAATTTTCTTGCATTTCGGGCAGGAAACATAAAATCGGAGAAGAGCCTCAAATACTGCAACAGGAAAAATCATGATGTGCGATCGCTTCCGAAGTTATGCTTCGAGGCTGTCCACGGCTCCCTAATCCTCGAGCTCCACCTTGAGAGAGAGGAATCCCAACATGTCTTTAAGCGAAACAACCCCGACCAAGCGGTCTCCCTCGGTCACCATGAGTCGGCTGGCACCCGTCCGGTTCATGATCGACAGGGCCTTGATCGCATCGGTTTGTGGGTCGATGGTGCTTTGTGGGGAGCAGGAAACTGCAATCTCTCTGACGTTCTTCTGCCTCCACTCCTCCCTGGGTATCTCCTTCACTTGCTTGGTCGTCACGCAGCCTACCAACCTCCCAGAGTCCACAATGGGAAACATCTTAAAATGGAATTTGTAGATGTAGTCTTCCACGAGCTGTTCCACAGAGATGGAGGGGGGTACCGTCACAGGATCAGGATTCATGAATCGGCGAACCGGTTCTCCCTCGAGAGCTTTGCGTATGACAAGTTGTTGATAGGACATGTTCGCTGCCTTCTGGAGGAACATTCCGATCAGGAATGACCACATGCCGCCGATAAAATTTCCGGTTAAGAATTGGAAGACGCCCAGAATGATCAGCAGGATCCCAAAACCGGACCCTATCCGAGACGAAATGCGTGTGGCCCAACGCAGGTTGCTCTTCCAACCCCATAGGATCGACCGGAGGATCCGGCCTCCGTCCAGAGGGAAAGCCGGGATGAGATTGAACCCTGCTAATAGACCATTAATGTATGAAAGATACTGGATCACACCAACGACTGGCTGTGGCCATTCTCCCTGCCTGCCCAGCAGAGAGATCACGTAAAACACAAAAGCGATGACGATGCTGGAGACAGGGCCTGCCAGGGCCATCATCAATTCCGTCTTCGCACTTGAAGGTTCCTCGCCCATCTCGGCAACGCCGCCGAAGATAAAGAGGGTAATGCCTTTCATGGGCATGCCGTATCTCCTGGCAACAAGCGAATGGGACATCTCGTGAAAGATGATCGAAAGAAAAAGTCCGAGTGCCCCCACGATCCCCATCAGCCAGTAGGTCTCGGTGGAGAGACCTTTGTACTGAAATGGAAAGATACTCACTGAAAGAGACCAGGCGATCAGGATGGCAAGAATGACCCAGCTCCAATCGATCCGTACCTCGAATCCGAAAAGCTGAAACAACCTGATCCGTTTTCCAAACATCATCCACCTCCTGGCCTCAATGATCGGCCCCTTCCGTTACCAACAGACGGCTCATTTTCAAATCGTCTTCTTTTTCAGCCGGTACACGGTCTCAAAGGAATTGAAGAGGTCAAGGTATTGCTCGAGATAGCGGGTGAGGAGAAATTTTTTCCTCACCGTTTCCCTCGCCCTTTCTCCGATCCGAGACCTCAGTCTCCTGTTTTTGATCAACTGAACCACTCTTGCGGCCGTTTCCTCAACCGAGGAAACGAGGAAACCGTTCACACCGTTTCGGATCTGGTAGCGAATTCCGCCGACGTTTCTCCCAATGACAGCAGCTCCCTTCCACATCACCTCGGTCACCGCCAGCCCGAATCCCTCGCGAATTGAATTCTGCACGACCACAGCGGCCTTGCGCTGGAGGGCATTGACCAACGCCGTATCCTGATGGCTGAGAATGATGATTCGCTCCTCACGGCAACCGAGGAGAGACTCATAGACCCTCGACCCTTCTGGATCATCGGTGGCCACATTCCCGAGGAGAACAAGGGTGGCATCCACCTCTTTTCTTGCCAGATTGAAAGCCTCAATGACGCCTTTAGGATCTTTCCACCGGTCGAAACGGGAAATCTGGACAACGAGTGGAAGATCGGTGGGAATCCGGTAATGGACAAGACGATCGTCGACTTCGCTTTCACTCATCTCTCGGTTCTTAATGGAAAAGGGGTCGATGGCCGGGAGAAAAAAGACCTGGGGCGTTTTCAGTTTTTGTATGTATTCCTTGATACTGAGAATTACGGCATCATACTTCTCGATGAAAGGAAGCAGATATTTCCAAACCTCCGGGTTCGGATTCGTCAGGTCAACATGGCAGCGCCATATCCAGGGCCCGCTCTTCTTATAATGAAGGATCATGGGGAGCGGCTGGGGATCTTGAATAATCACCATGTTGTGATTTTCCAGATGGTTTCGAATAGAATTTTCGTAGATGACCTCTTCGTAAATCCGCATCTTCCTTTCACTCAGATTAATCTTGTCCCCGTGGAGAGCATTATGCATTTTTTTCGTGATGCTGAAAAAGTCAGGGGCTCCCTGGATTACCCTCCATCCTGTCTCAACGCCCACGCTGTTCATTAACAGCGTCAACGACGACAATATTTCTGCTACACCGCCTCCGTAATAGGTCGAGTTCACATTCACCACGTGGAGATGTCGAAGCAATTTGGCTTTCTTCCTGATCCGGTCGACTGTCCTGGGTCCGACAAACGGCTCATAGTCTTCGATCTGGGTGACTCTGGAATGCTTCACCATAACGAGGTCCTTTCAAGAGTCCTATGAAAATGTGTTCTGTCTTAAAGATTTCAAAACCAAGAGAAAAAGTAAATAGGGTGAAGACTGTATTTCCTGTGAAAAAATAGAGTAATTTCAGGATCCTTAAGCACTACCCGCCGATTGCCCTCTCTCCCGATGCTCCGCTTTTCAAGGTTTCGGAGGAGAGACCACCCCTTTGCGACATTTTTATTTTCCAAACCCGTGTTTTATATGATAGAATAGTCCATCTCCTTCCAGAGGATTCTTCATGAGATCTTTTCGCTGGCTATGGATTCTTTTGTTGAGTCTTTCTTTCCTGGGGTGCGGCCGGGGAGTCACGTATCCTCTCTATCTTAAATACCAACCTTCAAAGGAATTTCCCGGGCTTAAGCAAAAGATCGGCTCTGCCCTTGCCATGGCTCCTTTCATCGATGAACGAAAAGAGAAATTTTATATTGGCTATCATACATCCTTTCAAGGATCTTCCGATTACTTCAAGAGCGATCCCTTTCCCTTGGAAAAGGCCATACGAGACTCCCTGATCCAGGCCCTTTCCCGCCAGGGGATTAAAACGGTTTCTGTTCCGAGTTGGGATGGTAGCCCGGATTCTCTGAAGCAGATAGAATCAGACTCGGTCCTCATGATTCAAATCAAGGAATTCTGGTCCCAGGGAAGGGCCAGTGCTGCTGGGACAAAGATGAGGACCTCAATCCGGCTCGCCATTCATTGGGGAGTGAAACCGGAGGGAAAAGTCTTTACGCGAAATGTGGAGGCCGAAAAGGAGGTGACGGTGGCAAGGTCCACACCGGCAAGGGTTCAGGAGATGATCAATCAGATGCTGACCGAGATCTTTGATCCCTACTTTTCGAATCCTTATTAGCCTCGGCCATTCATTCGCTTTATCCTCTCCCTTGAGAGACTGTGTAGCAAGTCCGTTCATGGTTCGACAGGCTCACCACGAACGGACCACGACATGTTGAAAATCGATTACTTAGCCGTTCGTCCTGAGCTTGTGGAAGGGCGGCCGCCGAATTGCGGCACAGTTTCTGAGAGGTGAGGGGAAGGGCGAGGTGCAAATAAGAATAAGGAGCCAAATGAGATGCAGGTCTTTTTCTGGGTCGCTTTCTTGGTGATTATTGTTGTCGCCATCTTTGCCGTCCAAAATTCAGGGGCTCCTCCCGTCTCGGTCAAATTCCTCCTCTGGAGGTTTGAAATGTCCCTCGTTTACACGATCTTGGGATCAGTCGGATTGGGAATCCTTCTTACCCTTCTCTTCTGGATTCCAAGGGAGATCCGAGCCTCATTTCGGAAATCGAAGTTATCCCGGGGGGCACCCCCTTCTTCTCCTCCTAAATCCGTTTGAAGTTGAGAATCGATTGGTAGCGTTTGAATGGAAGAAAGAAAATAGAAAGGAAAATGATGTCTGAATTGATACGGATTGCTCCTTCCCCATCCCTATTTGGGTTTGGAACGTTGTCGAAGCTTCCAGGCGAATTAAGTGCAAGAAATCTTAGGCGGATTTTAATCATTACCGATCCTCAGATTTCTGCAAATGGAATACTTGATCAGGTGTTGACATTACTGAAGGGTCCATTTGAAATAAAACGATTCGAGGAAGTGCCCGCAGAGCCCCATAGTACAGATGTGGACGGGCAAAAGGAAAAATTTGGATCTGATTTCGATGCTTTGTTGGCCGTCGGGGGTGGAAGTTCTATGGATTTTGCCAAAGCACTGTCACTCCTAATGACCCATGGCGGCTCTCTTGGAGATTATGTAGGAGAAGGATTGGTACCAGGGCCTGTTCTTCCTGTCGTCTGCGTTCCGACGACGTCGGGGACTGGCTCTCAGAATACACAGACAACGGTCTATACCATTGGGGGAGTTAAAATGGGGTGCTCTTCCGAATTCATTCGCCCCGTTTTCTCAGTTGTGGATCCAGAACTGACCATGAGTCTGCCACCGGTCGTCACCCGAAACACAGGCTATGATGCCTTGATGCACGCTGTCGAAAGCTTCATCGCCTGTCCTTCTGAAAAGGTTCCAGATCGACCGATCCTCTACCAGGGAAGCAATCCATTTAGCCAGGGGATTGCCATAGAGGCTTTTCGGTTAATCTGGAAATATTATCGGCAGGCAGTCTTAGACGGGTCGGATCGAGAAGCCAGGATGGGCATGTCTATCGGATCCCACTTGGCTGGCCTTGCATTCAGCCACAGTGGATTGGGATTGGTTCATGCCCTCGCTTCATCATTAGGCGGGATGATCGATGCTCCCCACGGAGTCTGTCTGGCAGCTTGCACGAACATCGGCCTGAGCTACAATTTCGAGGCATGCGACAAAGAGCTTGCGACCCTGGAAACGGTCATGAGGTTGGGGGATGGGAAGGGATCGGCAGACCGATTTCTTTCGAATATCCAGACTTTGATCGAAGACCTTGGATTTCCCCTGAGGCCCTCAGGTTTGGGGGTCAAGAAGGGAGACGCTCAAATTATCCTCGAAAAAACTCTTATTCAAACAAGAAGAATCCAAACCAATCCTCGTCAGCTTGATGAAAGCCTGCTCTCATTTATTGAAGAGGGGATATAATTGTCAGACATCCCAGTTGATTTCCCCTCCAACTTGAGCATGCTCGACGGGGAGATCACCATGAAAACAGCTTTCGTTATTTTCGACCGGATGACAGCTTTGGACCTGATCGGCGTTTATGATCCGCTCACGCGGCTTAAGTCCATGAACTTCGTAACGGAGTTCCATTGGCAGATGTGCGCCTTTACAGAGGAAGTTTCTGATGACAGAGGTCTCCGCTTCGCTCCCGATACCGTTGCCGAGTCGCTGGGCGGGTATGATATGATCGTCGTTCCGGGTGGCTTTGGGACGCGTGCCCTTCAACATGACAAGGCATTTACCCGATGGTTACGGTCGGCTGCCCCAGTGAAATTGAAAACGTCTGTCTGCACCGGCGCGCTTCTTTTAGGGTCGGCAGGCTTTCTGGAAGGAAAACGCGCCACAACCCATCCAAGCGCCTTCGAGGAATTGAAGCCTTACTGCGCTACCGTTGTCGTTGACCATCGTATCGTCGATGAAGGGGGAGTCGTAACAGCGCAAGGAGTCACGTCTTCCATTGATCTAGGGCTTTACCTTGTTGAACGGATTGCAGGTCGCGAAGCAAGGGCCAGCATCGCCAAACAGATGGATTATCCGTACGACGAACTTGCTCGATCAATGTCCGCCGGCGAACAAATTCCCCCCGCCCAACCTCTGAGATAGGAACATCCCATCTGTTATTGCGCCGGTTGCAAATCGTCCTTCGGCGGGGCGATCCTCCGATGGCGGATGACGCCATAGAACGTCGCCGGCACGACGATCACGGCCGCCATTATAGACACATAGGTGTCCGGGTGGAACATTACCACGAACGAGACGAGCGTCAGCGCCGCGCGCATCATCACGTTCGAGGCCCGGTTATTGGAAAACTTACCGAAGATTGCGTAGGTGATACCCCAGCAGGCGACCGCCACGAGCAGCATATCCCGGATCTGCAGCCATCCCGGGTTCACCACGAGGTTGAAGCGGGTGAAGATGGCAAAAGTCATGAGGGTAATAGGCAGGCACAGTTTCAGCGCCTGGTACATGGTCCGTACGAAGGACGCTTCCGCGATCCGTGCAGAGACCGCCGCAGAAAGGGAGGTCGGCGGCGACAGCTCGCCCCAGACCGCAAGCAAAAAGACAAAGAAATGTGCCACCCAGGGATCGATGCCGAGCTTGCGCATGGGGTCCACGGTGATTACCGCAAGAACAATATAGGTCGCAGTTGGCGGCAGGCCAGCGCCGACGAGCCAGCCGAACATATAGGCCATCAGGATCAGCGCGATGATGTGGAACTCGCCGACGCGAAGGAGCATGCCCCCCATACGATTGATAAAGCCGGTCACGGTGAACAGGCCGATCATGATGCCAAGCGTACACAGCAGCAGTGTCAGAAAGGAGGTCATCTCGGCATGCGTCTCGATCATGATGCGAAAGTTCGCGAAGAGCACATCCTTTTTCGCCGCCGGATCCTTCTTCACGTACTTGAAAAAAAGAAAGAGTAAAATGAGGAGCGAGAACATGAAGGCCCCGGTATAGAGCCCCGAAAGCTGCTCGCCATAGTTGAGGCCCCCCATCAGGACCGCGAGAAAGATGATCCCGAGGAAGAAGATCGCTGTCTTGAGCTGGGTGTAGATCGGCATGGTCGTCTTCTCGATCGGCGTGGAGGGCATCAGGCTCACGCTCAAGAGATAAATCGACAGGCTGAGCGTGGAGTAGTAGATGAAGGCAAGGGCAAAGCCGCGGAGCACCACGCTCCAGTAAGGCACGTCGAGGTATTCCGCCATGATGAAACCGGCGACCGCCATCACCGGTGGCATGATAAGCCCGCCCATCGAAGCCGCGGTCTCCACTGCACCGGCGAACTCCCCTGGCACGCCGTAACGTTTCATCAGCGGGATCGTGAAAGCGCCGACCACGGTGGCGTTGGCCGCACCGCTGCCGCTGATCATGCCGACCGCAGACGATGCGAGCACAGCCGTCTGAGGGATCGTTTGCCTCGACTTTCCGGCAATCCTCCGCATGAAACTGACCATCGCTCCCTGGGCATCGAAGCCGCGCGCCGCCGCCGCAAGGAGCAAGAACGCCCCGATCGTCGTCAGCGCGATCTGTGCGTATTGACCGTAAATGCCGGTTGAGAGCTCGACCGTGCTCGAGGTGATCACCCGGTAGAAGGAGGTCCCGGGATGCCAGAAGAAATCAATCGGGCTCAGGTAACCCCACAGCGTGTAGAAAACCATTATCACATTCACCCAGAACAGCTCCGAATGGGTAATCCGCGACAGCTCCATCACCAGGAGAAAAACCAGCAAACCCATGATGAAGTCCTCCTTGGTATAGGAGCCCTGCCGGTAGATGGAGATCTGCTCGTAATCCACATGAAAGTGGTAGAATGCATAAACACAGATCCCCATGTAGATAACGACAAGGATACGATTTACAGTCGGCGACAGCCGCTTGTAGATATACCCATTTTGATGCATGTGCAGGACTTGCAACATCAGGGCGATCGGCACAAGGTGGGCCACGAGTTCCAACGGTCCTCCGAAACCGGTGTAGAAGTACCAGCATAGCCAGAAGAACATGACGATCGATAAGAAAAAGATCAGGTTCTTGACATTGATATAACGGTTAATCCAGTTACTTGACATGGCTTGCTCCCTTTCGACCCAAGCTCCTGCCGCTTACGGCCGCAATGCCTACACATAAGTAACGAGGTTCTCCCCTCACCCTCCCCTCTCCCCGCTGGAGAGAGGGATAGGGTGAAGGGAGAACGATCACTTGCCGGCGATCTTCCACTTGTCGTTCCAGGCCTTATGCTCCTTGAGGAACTTGGCTAGCCCTGAATGCACCGGAATGGTTGGATTGGCGTTGATGCCTTTCACCTGCATCCCGACGAAGTCGCGCCCCATGGGTGCGAAACCCGGATCGCCCTTTACGAGCCATTCCCGCTTATCGTAGTACCACTTCAGCATCTTGTAGACGATCTCCTCGGGCATATCAGCAAGCATGTTGTAGGCGAACAGGAGCGGTACGCCCAGGATCGTCTTCACGCCGACATCCTTGCTGAAAACCTTCGTCGCATCGATCTCCGTGGGAGCGAGGTTCGCCGCTGTCAGCTTCTTGACTTCCTCCGGACTCGGGTTGATTATCTTTATATCCAGGCGAAGCTCTGTCTCACGCCAGTAGGACGGAAGCGACCGGCCAGCGGTCGTATAGCAGACAGCGCCGACGATGGTGCCGGCCTGAAGCGAGTCGCCCTGGGCCGCCTCCCCGATCTGGACGTGTTTGAACTGGTAGCCGAGCGCCTTGAAGATGCGCATGAAATTGAGCCAGTTCATGAAACCGGCGGGTGTGAAGAAGACCGGCTTGCCGCTGAAGTCACCCAAAGACTTGTACTGGCCGGCCTTCGGGCCATACACGGCCATGAATGATTCCATCGGGTATGCATACCAGGTGTGGACCATCCTCGACTTGGCGGGTTTGAAATCTTTGAAGGCTCCCGTGCCCTCGTAGACCTCGGTCATCCCGACGTCGGCCGTGTAGCCGATCTCCGCGTCGCCATTCATTGCTGCCTTCATGGCGGCGGTCGTCGACGGATACGGATTGACCGTGACGGTGTACTGGCCGCCGAGCGCCTCCTCCAACACGCTGACCATCATGGCCGCGACCTTATAGCCGTAAGAACCAGTACTGGATGTGGCCCAGCGGATCGACTTCCGCTGCGCGTGCGCCGGATTGATCGCCGAAAAGACGAAGAGAACGGCAAGGGTCGCTACCAATAACGGAAAAAAATAACCTGTTCTTGTTCTTGACATCGCTTTCCTCCTTTGAGTGTGATTTGGTGGAACGAAGCGTCGCTGCATGACCTCGGCACGCGGCCCGTGTTGGTGGGGACATCGGATCAACCGCATGGAGGCCTTCAAGCAGCAATTACTAAGGAGTCCATAATTGAAAAGACACATTGTTCTGAAAATCTCCCCTCACCCCTCTTTGCCCCTGCCTGCCGGCAGGCAGGAAAGAGAGGGTAATTCCTCCCTTTTGTAAAGAGAGGGGAGGAGGGATTTGGTCTTCAATGTCCATACAATTATGGACTGATTAGTACATATATTCCTGCGGCGGTTTTTTGTCCAACCGCTATGTTTGGTATTATTGATAAGTGATAAGGGATGGTTTTCTTTATTACTTGATGAAATCGTAAAAAGTCAAAAATAAGAAAAAATGTCATGCTGAATTTGATTCAGCATCTCACAAAATCAAGAACTTAGATACCCTGAAGCAAGTTCAGAGTGACAGATCAGGACTTTTTACGAGACCATTTTACTTGGACACGGAAAATAACTAAAATTTGTTCATATGTCAACTACAAAAAATGGATGGCTACCGTCGAGTCTTGATATTCTCCATGCAATCTTGTATAGCATGACCGTCGTTGATTCGCTATTTGGGCCTTTAACCGAAGCGGAAGCTCTGGGATGGGCGGACAGGAAACACCCGCTTCATATAGCTTTGATGGATATCTGGGAGGAAAGCGCGTATGAAGGATCCGGAAGAGGGTCAAGGGATCGGCGCTTCTTTGTTGCAGATCATCGAGAAATTGCCTGTTCTTTCCTTTTACGCAAAGACCCGCGGCTGGTTTTACGTGATCAGTTGGCTGCACAGGTTCACAGGGATCTGGCTCTTTTTCGCCTTGATGGTCCATCTGTATACCCTCTCATCATTGCAGACACCCGACGTCTACAATGCCGATGGGAAAATGCCGGTCCAGCCGATCTTTGTTTTCCTCGCCTGGGCCTCATCTCTGGTTGTGAGCTTTCATGCCCTGAACGGGGGGCGCCTCATTCTTTATGAATTATTCGGTAAACGTAGCGATGAGGCCATGACCCGTTGGACTTTCGGTCTGAGCGTCACCTATGCCGTCATCGTCGGGCTTTTGATGATCATGAAAAACCAGAGCATTTCGGCCTTCTTTTTTTGGCTGATGGCGTTTTTCTCCGGCGTCATCGCGGCTTATGTCGTCGGGTCCCGCATATGGAAAAAACGACACTCGGTTCTTTGGAAGCTCCAGAGGATCAGCGGGGCCTTCCTGTTTACCGCCGTTCCGGCGTATCTTTTATTCTTGTACCTGAATCCGGTCCTCACCGATGGAGCGGGGTCAGGCTTTGTGCGGCTGCAGAACGGCTTCATCCGGTTCGCCTTTCTTTCTCTGGCCATGTCTACTTTTTATCATGCGGGATACGGTCTCTTTTCGATCGCGGCCGACTATACCTCTTCGAGGACGGTGCGGACCGGAATGACAGCGCTCATCATTGCCGTCATTGCCGTGCTTTCGGTTTTGGCCTTCAGGCTCATCTTGTCCGTTTGACCGGGAGCGCAACCTGAAAGCCCAGCCCTGTGCCTGCCTGCCGGTAGGCAGGAGCGGAGGAGTCTCAAAAAGAAGAATCATCATGGCGAAAAAGCTACAAATTCATTCTACGGTAGCCTGCGATGTTTTGATTATTGGAGCGGGAGGTGCCGGTTTGCGATGCGCGGCCTTCCTGCACGAACGGAGGCCTGATCTTGTGATCTTTGCAGTGACCAAGGTGGCTCACCCGCAAAAATCACACACCAGCACGGCCCAGGGCGGAATGGCCGCCGTCGACCCGAGGGACAAGACAGATCTGTCGCTATACCATATGTTTGATACCTGGAAAGGGGGCGACTGTACCTCGGACCAGAACGTCGTCAGGAAGATCATCGACGGTGGTTGGGAGGAGGTCCGATGGCTGGAGCGCAAGGGGATACACTTCAGCCGCGATGAGGGGGGAAATATTGCTAAGCGGCAGTTTGGCGGCCACACCGTCGAGTTCGGCAAAGGGGACGCCTTACGGGCCGTATTCGTGGCCGACCGTACAGGTAAGGGGATGATGGATACCGTCTGGGGGGAGGCGCTCAAGGGGGGCTCCCTCTTTATTAATTCGACCGTGGTCACGGAACTCCTTTTCAACGAGGGCTGTTGCGTGGGCGCCGTTCTGTTCAAGGTCAAGGAAGGGGAGTTCGTCACCGTCCTGGCCAAAGCGACCGTTCTGGCCACCGGCGGCTCCGGACAGGTGTATCGGATTACGACAAACTGCCGTAACAACACCGCCGACGGGCTGGCCGTGATTCTGAGAGCCGGTTTGCCGGTGATGGATCCGGAGGCCGTCCAGTTCCATCCTACGGGGATCGTCGGACCCGGCATTCTGGCCAGCGAGGCTTTGCGGAGCGAGGGGGGAATCTTGCGCAACAAAGAGATGGAACCGTTCATGGAGCGATATGCTCCCAAGATGAAAGACCTTGCGCCCCGGGATATCGTTGCCAGAGCGATCGAGACGGAAATCAGGGAAGGGAGGGGGATCATGAACCCCGACCATCAGATCGAGCATGTCTGGATCGATCTTCGCCACCTGCCCGACTATATCCACGAGGTCAAATTGAAGGAGGTGGCAAGTTTCTTCAAGACTTATGCCAATCTGGACTCGCGCACGCAGCTCTGCCCCGTGCGGCCGAGCAACCACTACCATATGGGGGGCATCCCGACCAACGAGCATGGGGAGGTCCAAAACGCGGTAAACAGGGTCGTTCCGGGGCTTTTCGCCGTCGGTGAGTGCGCCTGCGCGAGTCTCCATGGATTCAATCGCCTCGGCACCAACTCCTTGCTGGAGCTGCTGGTGATGGGCCGTTACGCTGGAGAACGGGTCCTTTCCCACCTGAAGGAAAAGCAGGCGCCGGCGCCGAAGGGGGCGGGAGAGGCCACGCTTGACCTGTTTGCAAGTTATCTCGAGGCGCAGGGGAAGGAAAACGTCGGCCAGATCCGTCAGGAGATGCGGGAGGTGATGACTCAAAAAGTGGGTGTTTTTCGTATCGAAGAGAGGATGCAGGAGGCAATTGTGTCCCTGATCGCGTTCAAACAGCGGGTCGCCAAGGTCCCCATCTCCACGAAGGACATGAGGATGAATCAGGAACTGCTGGAGCGGTGGGAGCTGGACAACCTCCTTGACAATGCGATGACCATCACCCAGGGCGCCCTGACGAGAAAGGAATCCCGGGGGGCGCATTTCCGTGAGGATTATCCCGAGCGAAGCGACGAATTTCAGTTCCATACGCTCGTTTCCATGACAGAATTCGGTAAGGTCAGCTTCGGGAAACGACCGATCGATATGAGCATCTATGAATCCAAAGGGGAGCATTACGAACAGTTTAGGATCATGCCGAGAAAATATTAAGAGAGCTCTGAAAAACTGCTACACGCTCTCTTGATTGGAGATTTCTGGGATTTATCAGAAATCTCCTTGAACATTTTATCGCTGTCGTCAAAAGGAGGAACGATGTCCAAGACCTATCTCCTGACACTGACTATCAAGCGTTTCGATCCATATAGATCTGTTACCTGGTTTCAGACCTACAAGCTTGACTCCGGCCCGATCCTGCGTTTCGTCGATCTGTTCCGGAGAATCAACGTGGAACAGGACGCCACGCTGGCCTGGGCATCGTCGTGCGAACATGCGCAGTGCGGCAGTTGTTCGGTGAATGTCAACGGAAGGCCCATGCTTGCCTGTGAGCTGCTTGTGGAGAACGCCGTCACCCTGTTCGGCACAACCGAATTCAAGATCGCGCCGGTGTCGGTCGCCCCGGTCGTCCGAGATCTCGTCGTGGACTGGGAGAGGGCTTACGACCGTGTCCACCGGGCAAAACCCTACATCATTAAGGAAAAGGAGCTTCCTTCCGGCATGACGGAGCACCGAATTTCTCCCCAGGAGCTTGCCCGGTATGAAGAGGCGACGCGTTGTATTAACTGCTTCTGTTGCGCCGAGGCCTGCATCAGCGGGAACCGGACCTTCATCGGCCCCAATGCGGCGATGGCCGGTATCGTCCGGATGATGGATCCGAGGGAAAAGGAAAAGGATGAACGGCTGAAACTACTGTACAGCGAGGAGGGAATCTACCGTTGCCATACCTCGAAGGCCTGTTCCTATGCCTGCCCGAAGAAGATTGACGTGGCGCACTTTGTTGCGCTGGCTAAGGAGGGGACTTTTTAAGACATCCCATAAAGAGTAAAGAATGGGATGTCAGGGATAATCCCTAATCTTTGCCTTTGGATTATACCAGGAGGAGCCAGTGATGTCCGAAGAAATTCTGTCGAACCGATTGGCCAGGTATGTCTGCGGCGTGACCTTCAACGACTTGAGTGCAGATCACGTCGCGAAGATGAAGGTTTTTTTCCTCGACTGGTTAGGCTCTGCTTATGCGGGGAGGGACCTTCCACCGATCCGGATGATGCGGAAGGTCGCCCTGGGTCTGGGCGGCGCCCCTGAAGCCACATCCATTCCAGACGGTGTCAAGACCAACTGTCTGTTGGCCTCGCTGGTGAACGGCGCGTCGTCACACATCGTCGAGATGGACGACCTGCACCGTGAATCGATCCTCCATCCCGCCGCCGCGATCCTCCCTGCTGTGCTCGCCGCAGGAGAACGGGAGAGGGTTTCGGGAAAGGATCTGATCGCTGCAATTTCCGTCGGCTACGAGGTGGGTATTCGGGTGGCGCTGGCAGTGGGACCAAGCCATTACCGCTTTTGGCACACGACAGCCACCTGCGGGACATTCGGAGCAGCGGCCGGAGCGGCCAAAGTGATGCACCTTAACGAGGAGCAGTTCGCCTGGGCGATGGGATCGGCCGGGACCCAGGCAGCGGGCCTGTGGGAGTTTCTCGGGGAGAGCGCGATGAGTAAGCAGTTGCATCCGGGGAAGGCTGCAATGAATGGTTTGCTGGCGGCGCTGCTCGCAAAAGAGGGCTTTACCGGGGCGAGGAGAATCCTGGAGGGGGAGAAAGGATTTTTCCGGGCTACGTCGCAGGACTTCAACGAAAACAAGTGCATTGCAGATCTGGGCAAGGTGTTCCACTCTGAGCGTAACTCGATCAAGTATCACGCCTCCTGCGGCCATACGCATTCTGCCATCGACGCAGTGCTTCTGGCGACCGGGGGCAAAGCGCTGTTGCCGAAGGACGTGGAAACAGTCGATCTCTGGATCTACCAGGCCGCGATCGACCTTTTGGGAAACATCGATCCGAAGACGCCTTACCTGGCGAAATTCAACCTGCCTTTTTGCGTGGCGACAGCGCTGCGCTATGGCCGTGTCCAATCGAGTGATTTCACGCCGGCGAGGCTCGATGACAAGGATCTGAAGGAGCTGATGAAAAAGATCAAGGTGGATGGCGATCCCGATCTTACCAGAACCTATCCTCGAAAGTGGCCGGCCCGCGTGACGATCACCTTAAAGGATGGACGAAGGCTCGATGGGATCAACGAGTATCCGAAGGGAGACCCGGAAAATCCTCTTTCGGAGCGGGAGCTGATCGCGAAGTTCAAGAGTCTTACCGAGGGAACGCTTCCCTCCCCGCAGGCCGATGCGGTCATTGATCGCGTGATGGGTCTGGAGTCCATAGGCGACGTCAACGAACTCCTGAGATGATACAGCCAGCGCGGGCGCTCCCCGCGCTGTTTTTTCTCAGCAGAAGGAGGAAAGAATGGGCAACGGTGAGTTCCATGGCATCTTCCCGTACCTTGTTACACCGCTGGACGAAAAGGGTCGCCTCAAGGAACAGGTCCTTGGTGATCTCGTCGATCACCTGATCCGCAAGGGCGTCCATGGGCTCACGCCTCTGGGCAGTACGGGCGAGGCGCCCTATTTGGATTGGGAAACGAAACGGCGCACCATTGAGGTGGTAGTGGCGTCGACGGCGGGACGTGTACCGGTCGTGGCCGGGGTCTGCAATACCTCCACGCAAGGTGCCGTCTGCGAAGCGGCTGAGACCGAAAAACTGGGGGTCGACGGCATCCTGACGGTGATGCCCGGATACTTTCCGCTAAACGACCAACAAGTCGTGGCCCACTTTCGGGCCATCGCGAAGGCCGTCTCCTGCCCGATCACCCTGTACACGAATCCCAAGTTCCAGACTTGGGACTTCACGGTGGAAGCGCTCAAGCATTTGACTGAAGAACCGAATATCCTGTACCTGAAAGACGCCTCCGGCAACGTAGGGAAGATCATGGACATCGTGACGACCCTCGGTCACCGTATCAGGATCTTCAGCGATACCTCTTCCGTGCCCCTGTTCATGTTTCTTATTGGCGGGGTAGGCTGGATGTCCGGTCCGGCCTGCGTTATCCCTGTTCAGAGTATCGAGCTGTACGAGGCAGCGAGCCAAAAACGGTGGGACGAGGCGACCGAGCTGCAGAAAAAACAATGGCCGCTCAACGTCGCTTTCCAGCGTTTTTCTCTGTCGGCATGCGTCAAGGCGGGGCTCGCAATGCAGGGCTTTCCCGTTGGTCCACCCCTGCCGCCGCAGAGGCAGCTCGATGCCGAAGGGAGGCGTGCACTGGAGGGCATTCTCCGGAGCATCGGGGCCCTGTGAGAGGCGGCTCAAAAGATGCTACTGATTGAAAAGAAAAGGAGACTTTGGAATGAGGCTTTTTGAATTTGAAGCGAAGACACTTTTGAAGGACTATGGAATTTCCATTCCTGCCGGTAAGATTGCTCATTCATTGGGAGAAGTACGGGTTGAGCGTCCTTCTGTGCTGAAAGCACAAATTCCTGCCGGAGGGAGGAAGAAGGCAGGTGGGGTCTCCTTTGTAAAGAATCAAGATGAAGCTGTGAGAGAGGCGTCGAGAATCTTTGAGATGGAAATCCGGGGGTATCCCGTCAAGGAGATTTTGATCGAGGATCAGATCTCCATTCAAAAGGAGTTTTTTCTCGCTGCAACTTATGATCCGGCAGCAAGATCAGCCCTTGTCATCTTCAGTCCTGAAGGCGGAATTGATATCGAGGAACTGGCTAAGACGCATCCTCTCAGAATCGTAACAGAGAGGTTTAGTTTGCGGAAAGGGTTCTATGAGTTTCAAGCGAGAAATATCTGCCTTGCGGGGGGACTCAAAGCGAAAGAGCTTATGGGCGTATCGGCGATTCTTCAGCGAGTGGTTCAACTCTTTATGGAATGCGATGCAACGATTGTGGAAATCAATCCCCTTGCAGTGGCAACGAGCGGTGAGTATTTCGCTTGTGATGCCCACATTGATATTGAAGACGAGGCTCTCTATCGTCAGAGAAGATTAGAAGAAAGATTTGGACTCAAGAAACGAGGATCGGGGGCAAGAAAACAGACGGATTTCGAGAAAAAAGCCCAGGAGATTGATGGTCTTGATCATCGCGGTGTGGCAGGCAGAGTGATTGAATTTGATGGAGATCTGGGGCTCATCATCGGAGGAGGCGGGGCCAGCCTGACCACGTTTGATGCCGTAAGAAAAAGCGGAGGTCTCCCGGCCAATTACAGTGAAATCGGGGGGAACCCCAGTGTTTTGAAAGTCAAAGAGCTGACCAAACACCTTCTGTCAAAACCAGGAGTGAAAAAGATTGCAGTCATCATGAATGTCGTTTCCAATACCCGCGTTGACCTTGTCGCCCGAGGTGTTATCAAGGGAATCCTGGAGGCAGGGAAGGATCCCGCTCAGACCATTGCAGTTTTTAGAATTCCCGGGGCATGGGAAGAAGAAGGGTTTAAAATTCTTAATCGGTACGGGGTGGACTATTTTGATCGCACTGTTTCCATTGATGAGGCAGCGAGAAGGGCTGTTGAGAAGATGAGATCCTGAAGGGAGAATAAGACCATGGCGATATTGGCAGATGGAGATACAAGGATCATCGTGCAGGGCATCACTGGGAGGGAAGCTGCCTCTTTTACTAAGGATATGATTGATTATGGCTCAAGAGTTGTGGCAGGCGTAACACCAGGGAAGGGAGGATGGAGTGTTCATGGTATTCCGGTCTGTGACAGCGTGAGACAGGCGGTTTCGCAATTCCCGGCGAATACAAGCATCGTCTCAGTCCCACCCGCCGGCGTGAAAGGCGCAGCCTTTGAAGCCTTGGACGCAGGCTTGAAGTTAATCGTGATTGTCACAGAGAGGGTTCCTCGAAGAGATGTGATCGAGGTCCTCGAATACGCAGGAGAGGTCAAAGCCCATGTGATCGGGCCTAATTCACTTGGACTCATCTGCCCTCATACGGTGAAGGTAGGAATGGCCGGTGGGCCTGCCCTGGATGTCAAAAAGGCGTACTCGCCAGGGCCGATTGGGATTATTTCTCGAAGCGGTGGCATGACCACAGAGATCGCAAATCTCTTAACCACACACGGTATCGGTCAATCAACCTGTATCAGTATTGGGGGCGATCCTATTGTAGGGTCAGACTTTTTGGATCTTATCCCTCTCTTTGAAAAGGATTCTGAAACGAAAGGCGTTGTCATTTTCTGTGAACCTGGAGGGACGGGCGAAGAACGCCTGGCGGAATATGTCTTCAAACATCGTCCCGATCTCCCGATTGTTGCCTTCATGGCGGGGCAGTTTGTGGATGAGATGCCAGGCGTTCGATTCGGACATGCAGGGGCCATTGTGGAGGGGGATCGAGGATCCACCAAAGGAAAGATTGAGAAATTCCGCTGGGCGGGGATCGATATCGCAGAAAGATTTTCTGAAATTGTCGATCTTATTGAGATGCATTTGCGAAAAAAATGACAAATCCGTGGTAGAAATAGCCAGGCGAGGAGGAAAGGATGGGGATTTTCATAAAAGTTGATATTGAGGATAACAAATGCCTCGGAGCGGAAAAGAGTGGAGAGTGTGTTCGGATCTGTCCGGTCAACATCTTTGGGGTCAAGGGAAAGAAGGTGGTTGTCAGAGAAGAGAACGAAGACGAATGCATTCTTTGCAACCTGTGTTTGGATAAATGTCAGACCTCTGCAATCTCTATTAAGAAACTCTATGAATGGAAGCCTTGACGTGCTCTGGCTGCCAGGCGGTTGGTCAATAAAAAGGCGTGGAAAATAGTACTTTGGAGAACCATAAACTGAGGAGTAGAAGCATGGAGAGGTTGAGAAGGACGATGCTTTTCGTTCCCGGAGGAAACGAGAAGGTGTTGACAAAGGGGTTGGGACTGGATGTGGATTCCTTGATTCTCGATTTGGAGGATTCTGTCGCTCTTGAAAAAAAAACCATGGCGAGAGAGGCTGTGGCCGAGGCTTTGAATAAAATCGACTTTGGCCGTAAGGAGAAGGTTGTTCGAATCAATTCTCTCAAGACAGAACAGGGTCGCGACGATATCGATGTGGGGGTTCGAGGAAGACCGGATACCCTCCTTCTCCCTAAAGTGGAACAAGCCCAGGATATTCTCGATTACGATGTCCAGGTTGCCGAAGCGGAGAAGAAGGAAGGTCTTCCTTTAGGGAGCATCGGATTGATAGCTCTGATCGAATCGCCCATGGGGATTGTTCATATCGATGCCATTGCTTTAGCAAGTCCAAGGTTGAATGGCCTTCTTTTTGGCGCTGCCGATTTTACCCGTGAGACCCGGGGCAAAATTACGTCTGATCGGTATGAGCTCTACTATCCGATGATGAGAATCCTTTTAGCTGCAAGAGTGGCCGGCATCGACGCCATCGATACACCCTGCTTTGACATCAGGGATCCGATAGGCTTGGAGAGACATACTCAACAGGCCAAGGACATGGGGTACGATGGAAAGGCCCTGATCCACCCGTCACAGGTAGAGGTGGTCAATCGGGTTTTCACCCCATCCAGAGAAGAGGTGGAATATTCTCAAAGGGTACTTGAGGCTTTTGAGAAGGCAAAGGCTGAAGGTAGGGGGGCGACGCAACTGGATGGGAAGTTGATTGAAAACGTCCATGTGGCCATGGCCCAGCGCATCCTAAAGATTGCTGAAATGACGGGGTTCATGGGAAAACAAATCAGGAGATGAAAACAATTACAGAAATGATTGAATTAAACTCCTGTAAAAACTGGATTTCCCGACCCGTATCGATTCTTAACTATTTGGTTTCCACGGGGAAATTGGCCTTCACCCATTCGTTCCAGCCTCCCTTCAAGGCATAAACCTTCGTGTATCCTTTTTCCATCAATTTCTGTGCCACCCGGGCACTTGTCCCCTCGCTGGGTCAGGCTCAATAGAGGATCAAAGTCTTTTCTTTGGGATACTTTTCGATCCAGGTCCCCAGTTTGCCGGGATCTTCCCTCAAGGCCCCCTTGATTTTGGAATCGCCCGAAGTCCAGTCGCCGTCTGAGCGGACATCAATGATGATCAACTCCGGATTACTCAGCATAGCCTGGAGATCTTCTTTCGTTATCCTGGGAACTTCTGCCGCGAAGGCTTCGGTGAGCAAGAAGATACTTAAAAGGAAAAAAAATAGCATAGCCTGTTTTGAAAAAAATCCTTGGTGTTTCAAGCGGTTCTCCTTTCAGCTTTGTTGAAAATGGTAGGGCCCATTCCTCGAATGCTCCTATCATTCATGATATGAATTCTATTGTGTTTGCATGAATTCCTTCAAGCAAATCAAACCTAACATAATTGTGGAGAAAATGCTATCATGAGAACTACTCAGGGTGACAAACTACCCATTTTTAAGGATATTCTGCTATTTCATCAACGCAAATCAGGAAAAATATTTTATAATAACCTCGTCTGGAGGAGAAAAATGGAGAGAAACAGTCCACTCAAGCGCCCTGTTGTTGTCCTCATTTTGATTTGTCTGGGAGTGTTGGTCGGTTTCGGATCTGGTTGCGAGAATAAGAAGAAGGAGAAGGGAGGATCCGAGGTGGTCGGATTTCCCCAATCTTTTACTGATTTGGTGGAAAGGGTGAGACCGGCTGTGGTGAATATCAGCACCACCACGAGGGTCCGCGTCCCTGGCCATCCCTTCAGGCATTTCTTTGGTCCGAGGGAAGAGGGTCCCTTCAGCGATTTCTTTAAAAGGTTTTTTGGGGACATTCCGGACAGGGAGTTCAAACAGCAGAGCCTTGGGTCCGGATTTATTGTGGATAAGAATGGTTATATCCTCACCAACAATCACGTCGTTGAGAAAGCCGACGAGATCAAGGTAAAGTTGTCGGAGGGGAAGGAGTACAAAGCCAAGGTGATCGGGAGAGATCCCAAAACAGATCTTGCCCTGATCAAGATATCGTCTCCCTTTAGGGATCTTCCCACTCTTCCTCTTGGCGACTCCGATAAGGTGAAGGTGGGAGAATGGGTACTCGCCGTTGGTAATCCCTTTGGCCTCGAACATACGGTGACGAAAGGCATCATCAGCGCCACGGGAAGGGTGATCGGCTCTGGACCTTACGACAACTTTCTCCAGACCGACGCACCCATCAATCCCGGCAATAGTGGAGGGCCTCTTATCAGTCTCAAGGGAGAAGTGATTGGGATCAACACGGCCATCGTCGCCAGTGGCCAGGGAATTGGATTTGCAACACCCAGCAATATGGCCAAACAGGTCCTTGCTCAACTGGAAGAGAAAGGCAAAGTGGTTCGAGGATGGATCGGGGTATCGATCCAGAGTGTTACCCAGGAGATCGCAGAATCTTTTAAGTTAAAGGAACCTCAGGGTGCTCTGGTTGCAGACGTTGTGCCCGGAGGACCTGCCGAGGCAGGAGGGGTGCAGAGAGGAGATATCATCGTCGCTTTTGACAGTAAAAAGATCAGGGATGCGTCAGACCTTCCGCGGGTTGTTGCAGAGACCCCCATCAAAAAGACTGTGGTTGTCCAGGTGATCCGGGAAGGAAAGGAGGTCAATTTGAAGGTAACCGTGGCAGAGATGGAAGAAGAGAAGCTGGCCTCCCTGAAACGGAAGGCTCCTGAACAGAACTATGGAGTAACGGTGGATGAGATTACCTCTCAATGGGTGAAAGAATTTAATCTCCGCGATCGAACCGGAGTCGTCATTCTTGAAGTGGCTCCTGACAGTCCTGCGGAGGAGGCCAATCTGCGGGTTGGAGATGTGATTAAGGAGGTCGGTCGGACCCCGATCCGGAACCTGAAGGATTATCAGGAAGTCATGGCAAAGATGGGACGGAGCACGTCGCTTCTTTTCTTCGTGAGTCGCGGAGGCCAGACCTTTTATGCCTCTATCAAAATATCCTGACTCCGCATAGCCGGAACCAAACAGGCTTTTAAGTTGAGAAAATTCGAAATCCGAATATCGAAATTCGAAACAAATTCCAATTTTCGAAATTCGAATTTTCCAAACTCCCTTTGACTTGTTTTGAACATTTGAAATTTGGTCATTTGAGATTGTTTCGAGTTTCGGATTTCGCCTGCCTTCGCCGGAGCGGCTTCGCGCAGGCAGGTGCTTCGGATTTAGACCGTTTTGCCCTGAATAACTTTGTTGTCATTTTGCGTACAATTTTATTCATGAGGGCCTAAAGAAGATTTATGACTGCTGGGTTGATGGAGGAGGAATGATGAGACGTATTCTCTTGTTGTTCATCTTTACTATCCTTACCGGGGTTCCTTTTGAAGGGGCTCACAGTGAACCTTTGCGCCTGATGCGTTATCCGGACATTGCCTATGGAAAGATTGTCTTCAGCTACCAGGGCGATCTGTGGCTTGTTCCCCAGGAAGGGGGACAGGCTGTTCGTCTGACCGTCCATGATGGGTTTGAGACCCATTCAAGATTTTCTCCTGACGGGAAATGGATTGCATTTACAGGAAATTATTTCGGGGGCACGAACGTGTTCATTATTCCCTCCGAGGGGGGTGAACCGAAGCAGCTCACATTTGAAGCCTCTCCCGCAGTCGTGGTGGGCTGGACCCCCGATAGTCAATCCGTGATCTTTTCTTCCAATCGTACCGCCTATTCCCAGTTCTACACGGAACTCTTTAAGGTTTCGATCGATGCCCGATTTCCGGAAAAGCTTCCCGTGGACCGGGGCAGTCTTGCGAGCTTTTCACCGGATGGACAGAAAATGGTTTTTGTCCGCCATCCCATGACCTACTGGTGGTGGAAACGGTATCAAGGAACCCTGAACCATGATCTCTGGCTTTGCGATTTCGGGAGAGGGACCTTTCGACAAATCACCGACTATCCCGGTAACGACACCTGGCCTATGTGGGGAAAGGACGGTAAAATCTATTTTGTTTCGGACCGCAAGGGGATTGCTAACCTCTTCACCTATGACCTCGAGACAGAAGCAATCCGTCAAATGACGAGGCATACCCGGGGAGGTGTTCAATGGCCATCCATGAGCCCGGATGGCCGATGGATCGTCTATGAAAATGAAGGGCGGCTCTGGCGTCTGGATACAGAGACGGAGATTACGGAAGAGATCGTGGTGACAGGACCTACAGATGATCACTTCAATATGGTTGCCTTCGTCGCTCCCGTTAAGTTTATCCAGGGCTGGGATGTGTCGCCCCATGCGAAGCGGATCATTCTCGATGCCAGGGGAAAACTCTTTTCCGTCCCTGTAAAGCATGGAGATACCCGGAAACTCACACGGGAGATGAAGGCCCGCGAGCAGTACCCGGCCTGGTC
>DATIGG010000313.1:0-12242 GCA_035454825.1 Thermodesulfobacteriota bacterium
CAGGGCAGAGGAAAAGGTGAAAGTGGTGCTTGTCCGTGACCAGAATGTAGTTGATCGCGAGGGTCGGATCAATCAGGAGATCCTCCAGCAGATGCTCGATCAAGGGGTCAGTACCTTACTTGGCGAGGCTAATCCGGATCAGGCCTGGAGGAGACTGATTAGACCGAATGATGTCGTGGGGATTAAGAGCAATGAGTGGTCTCCCCTTCCAACTCCCCGGGAGCTGGAGATGGCCCTTCAGAGGCGGGTCCTGGAAGCGGGGGTTCCGCAAAAGGATGTTAGCATCGATGACCGGGGGGTATTGAATAACCGGGTCTTTCTCTCCTCCACTGCACTGATTAATGTCCGGCCTCTGAGAACCCACCACTGGTCCGGCATCGGGGGCTGCATCAAGAACTACATCATGTTCGTCTCGACGCCCTGGCTTTATCATACCGATGCCTGTTCCCCTTTGGCAAAGATTTGGAGCAAACCCATGGTCAAGGAAAAAACGAGGCTCAACATCTTGAGCCTGATCCGGATCCAATTCTATGGCCGGGGACCCCATTTCTTCGACCGGAGGTTCGCCTCTTATTACAAAGGGATTCTCATTGGAATAGACCCGGTGGCTTTGGATGCGATTGGAGCACGGCTCCTTCAGCTCCAGCGGGTCGCCCATTTTGGCGAGGACCGTCCCCTGGATGCAACGCCCAAACATATCTTTGCTGCTGATGAAAAGTATAAGCTTGGGGTGAGTGATCTAAACCGTATCGAAATCATCAAGCTGGGCTGGACGGAAGGGGCATTGATTTAATTGCTCCGGATCATGCTTAATCTGATCAAAGCTGTCCTATTACCCCGTGATTAACAATAACACCTACAAAGTAATCCGAAACGTTGAAGACGAAAGGTGAGCATTTGCGATTGCAATTGGCAACCCGCAACCCCTCAAAGGACTTCTGTTGATCCCGTTACTTATGGCACGCTGACGAAATAATCGCCGGCGTCCTTGGTCACCGTTTTTCCGTTTTTTCCCTGATTGACTTTGAACGTTCCAGCCATGTTTTCCAGTTCCGGGATCGAGAAGGCCCCGTTTACGACCAAAGCACTACTCCCCATTTGGCCGCCGATCTTGACTTCACCCTCGCAGGCGGAAGTCACTCCGAAAATTCCTGCTCTCACTCCATTGAGTGTTATGATTGATCTTTCGATCGTAGTGTCGGGCGACAAATCAACTCTGACCTCGATCTGCACCTTGCCTTGATAAGCAGGTTGCCAGACCGGAATTTCCACCCAGCCATAAGCGCCTGTCACCGCAGATCCAGAAGACAAATATGCCCCTTGGCATGAGAATATCTCCCACGAAACATTCACTCCTGAAAGCATGGTTTCCCAGCCGTCGACGCGGCTGAAAACATACAAAGTGTTGTTATCCCCCTTGAAGACTGTCTGGTATCCTTCTTCAGGATCAATATTGAATATGTGTTGCTTCCCATACCAGACATTAAACTTCTGTTTCTCAACCGTCCTCTTAATCGTGCCGGCAATGTTTTTTAACTTTTCCACGTCCCTTTGATTAAATGACGGATCGTTCAGGGCCTTAAAATAATATTGGGCATTAAACCTTTTGAAGAATCTCTGGTCCTCCAGGTATATTTTCCCCCAAGCATAGCCGGCCTGCTGATATCTCATCAGGATATTGACGAACCCGTTAGAAAAATAGCCGCCAAAGGAAGCAATTTCTGGCTGATTATTCATCTCATAGAACACATCAATGCCGTCGAAAGGATTCGTGGGCCAGAGGTGATGATATTGCGGAAGATAAGCAAGGACAGCAATTTCCGCGGCCCGTGTCAGACCCTCCTCGAAAATATCCGCATAAATCACCAGATCGTCATGAAACGCGTGTATGATTTCATGGCACAAAACATCAATGGCAAGTTTGCGCAGAATCGCCTCGTTGCTTCCCGAATAATAATACCCGGCAGAGCTGATGTTTGGATCTTTGCTGACATTCACACTGATCGAAAAAGCAGGGCTCCCATAAATTTTCTTCATAACTGGGTATAAATCATCCACCCACTGCTGCAAGGTTGCGAGCTCCTCGGCACTCCACGGATATTCCGGAGAATTAAAGGTAAATGAAATCTCATTTTTCTGAACTGGAAGCCTTTTCCCTCTACTCTTTTCCAGGTCTGGCAAGATGGGCTTACCACCCTTGGTGAACACGATGACGTCGCCTTCGCCTGATTCGGCAAATGACCCATCGGCAATTTCTATAAATTTTACGGCGTATGCATTTGCAACAAATGCACAAAAAAAGATAACAACCAAAGAAAAGCTCCACAACTTTTTCATTCTCCTCCTCTCTGGCAATACACCAACATCATCGAAGCAGTTCTTTATCGCATTACGTAGATAGAATCTATAGGCTAACATGGTCATCTCCTTCCCTGGTTCTCTTTGGCAGAATCTCCCATTCGTGAATTAAGGAAACTGAAGAAGCAAACTGACAGCCCTCCTCGGGAAGGCAAGCTTCCGGCCTCCTCCCTCCAGAAATTCCTCCAGGAGATTTTCATGAGACCGAGGAGTCTTTTCCCAATTTCCAATGTCACAGTCCTGGTCACACAACCCTCCCTTAAAAATGCATTTTGAATTTCGTTTGAAGATGCAGATGGTCTCAGATGCCACGAGGGTTCCTCCTTTGAGAAAAGGGTTCCTCTCACGTCCCAATAGAGTTGTGAAAGTCCTTTCTATTACCAAACAGATGCACTTCGCTTTATTCCTGCCAATGATTCTGCCAAGACGATACTGGAGACACAGGATTTTGTTGAGGATGAAGCTTCTCATATAAAAGGGGTAAAGTCCTCCTTTTTGGAACGAATAGCATTGGTTTTTTCTTGCTTGGAGGTTTCTTCCTCCAGTCTGTCAGATTGGTCATCAATAGAGTATTTCATCTGATTACAATAAAGATCACAATACGTGCGTTTATAAAGACATTTTGAATCTTGATAATATTTACAGATTTTCCCTAACACCATCCCTCCATCCCTCCTTTAAGAAATGTCTAACAAAAAAGGCCCGTGTCATTCTTAGACCACGGGCCTGCAAAATTTCTCTTGCTTCGGCAACTCGGCTATCCCTGAGGGACCCGTGGCTTTCCGTCCCACGATTGCTCGTGGTTTGGCTTTATCGGCATCTTTGTCAACGAATCTGATTCATTAATAAGCAATAATAATGCCAAGTGAGGTTGGAACTTAAAACAACTTGATTTCTAAAGGATTTATTGAGAGATCACAATCTTGGTTATAATGAAAAAGAGAACAATTTTTGTCAGAATTGAGATGACCAAGGGGTGAAGCATCAGAAGTAAATTGAAGAATCTTAAGCTCTAAACTGAGGATAGCTTGCCAAACGTAAATCCCAAGGATGATTCAAAACCCATCATAAATATCTTGAGAGAGCGGTTGGGGCTGAAATTTACTGAACGGTATGCAACCTGACAGACGACATCAAATCAACTCCTGATTAAAGAGGGCACCTATATGTACTCATTTTAAGGTGATTTGGAGAGTGGGGGATTGAAATTTGCAAAAATAAAGGCAGAGCCATTTCTGGTCCTGCCTTCGTTATTCATTGAAGTTTTTTATTATTTTCTCCCTCAATCCCCCAATGGTAGAAAGAATCCTTTTTCACTATCCTCCAAAACACTTTCTATAAAAAAAATATCCTCGTTCTTCAAATTCTTACCAAAATATTTCTTTCCCCAGTGGACAATGGATTCATCAGTAATTCTTTCTGGATCCATTCTCCTCTCAGGCAATACACCAACAGGATCGAAGCAATTCTTCATCGCATCACGTAGATAGAATCTATAGGCTAACATGTTCATCTCCTTCCCTGGTTCTCGTTGGAAGAATCTCCCATTCGTGAATTAAGGAAACTGAAGAAGTAAACTGACAACCTTCCTCGGGAAGGCAAGCTTCCGGTTCCCTCCCTTCAGGCATTTCTCCTGGAGATTTTCATGAGACCGAGGGTTCTTTTCCCAATCTGCCCTGTCGCAGTCCTGGTCACAAGGGCCCCCCTTGAAAATGCATTTTGAATTTCGTTTGAAGATGCAAATAACCTCAGTTGCCATCATTGTTCCTCCTCCAAAAGAATGGGGCTTCCACCTTCACGAGCCCCAACCTGTATTTTTTACCTCATCTCCTGGGACTTTCCACGGGAGAACATCAGAACAACTACGATAGCCAAGCCTAAAAAGCCCAAAATCTTCAGAAGTCCCCAAAATATATCTCCATCGGTTCCTGACATTGTGGCAATGGATTGGTATACCTGATATAACCAGGTTCTCAGATAAGATAAGCAGTACTGCATATTGCACTTCCCTTTCTCGGTGGCGTTTGATATAAAAGGAGCGAATGAAGCGTTACCAAAGACAGTTTACGCCAACAATCCAAAAAACTTTTCGAGGGAGCTTCTCATTTCATCGGCAAGTCGAGTGAATTTGATTCCAACCTCACCCTGCATATCGGCGGCCCAGACAACTTTTCCCTCTCCGCTGAGGACAAGATCATCTTTTTTTATAAAAAACCTAACCTCCTCCTCCTTTTCAAAGGGTGACGGGGGAATTCTATTTTTCACCCCGATCCCCCCAAAGGAAATATTTTGGACCCATCCCTGAATGAGATAGGGGGTATTAAGCGGGTTCGCGATGAGTTGAACTTCAAAGTCCTTTCTTGGATTCTTCCGCTTTTCAACTGACTGAAGGCCGTTGGAAATCATTTCAGCTCCCCGCACCTTTGATTAGGATAGAGCGTCAAAAAAGGAGTTCCATGTTCTGCCACTCAAAATAAAAAGGCCGAACCGACCGCAGGTTCATCCTTCGGCAGCCCGGCCATCTTATAAAAAGATCCGCAACTTTCTGCCCCCTCCTCACGGAGGGTTTAGCTTTATCGGGGTCTGAATATACTTATCTCGTCATGATAACAATGCAATAGTTGTGCCGCCTTTTGTCAATTTGATAAGTCATTGTAATTATGGAATGTTACGCAAGTTCGATATTTTAACGTTAGGCAAAAGTGGAAAAGATTCCGACAAAAGTTCCAATTTGATTCCTATAATGTAAGGACTTTATTACACATACCCTACTTTTGAGGAAGTGTGGGTTTTCTTTACAATAGGCGTAGAAGCAGGGAGATCTTGTCAATAGGTGTGTAAAATCATTTGGCGGGTGGCAGTACCGGTTCTAAAGGGAAGGCTTTTTGGAGCCAGGCTTCCAGACCCCCGGCAAGGGGTCGGACCCGCGTAATGCCCCGCTGCTTCAGCAAAAGCGCCGCCCTGGCGCTTGAGGCCTCATTCGGTCAGTCGCAAAAGAGAACAATCTCACGGTCTCGAGGGATCGTGTGATGCTGCGATTCCAATTCTTCGATGGAAAGGGAGAAAGCGCCTGGAATCGTTTGAGGCTTTGCTTGAAATTCGAGAGCATCGCGCAGATCTAAAATCAGGACGTCTTCACCTGCATCAAGCTTCTCCTTCACTTCTTCGGGAGTGATCCGTGCGACGGCAAGATGACCGAGAAACCGTTTCCGCTGGAGATATTTCCAGAGGATGTAAGCCGTAAAGCCCATAGGAACGATCCAAACCATCCATGGCCTAAATCCTGCTGACCCAGAAACAAAGTGCTCGATCCCATGACCGAATTGGTAACCCAGGCCTGCAAAGAGAACGATCCAGGAGAAGGTCCCAATCCCATCAAGGAGAAGAAAATGAGGCAGGCGCATGCGAAAGATTCCAGCCAGAGGGGGTCCAAAGGTACTCAAAACCGGGATATACCTTGCCACGACGATCGACCGCGTGCCGTAACGGGCAAAAACCCCCTTGGTTCTTCGGACACAGGATTCCGGGTCAAGGGCAACGCAGCAGAGGAAAGAAAGGATTCTGTGACCCCGGAGACGGCCCATCTCGTACCAAAAGAAGTCGCCGAGCATGGAAGCAATCATCGCCACGACAAGAACGAGGAGAAGACTTAGCGTCCCGATCTCTGCCAGAGCACCGGCTGCGAGCAACACGGGAATAACCGGCACCGGTAAGCCCATCCTCTCAAGAAGGATCCACAGGAAAACAACGGAGTAACCGTGATGAATTAAAAACTGAACCGCCTCGCTCATGGTGTAATTATAATAGACAGAACCGGAGATAGCCAAATGATGAAGCCAGATCACCTTTGGTGTTTACCACGATGAAAATTGAATTTCAGGAACCTTTTTTCTCGCGGGCTCCCGTGAGAGCGCTTTTGATCCGCTCCGGAGTCATAGGAAGCTCGAATAACCTGGCTCCGGTGGCATCAAAAACGGCGTTGGCAATGGCTCCTCCCACGCAGACGATGGGCGGCTCACCGCCACCCAGGGGTGGATCCCCAGGGCTCTCGATCAGCACTGTCTCGATCTTGGGTAACCAAGAGAACCGAGGGATTTCATAGGTATCAAAGTTCCGGTCAAGAATCTGTCCACCCTTGAATCGGACTTCTTCGGTCAGGGTGTAACCCAGCCCCATCATGAGGCTTCCCTCCATCTGGATCTTTGCCCCCCCGGGATTGATTGCAAGGCCCATGTCCTGCGCACAGAGGATCCGTTTCACCCGAACTCTTCCGTTTTCTCGATCCACGTCCACTTCAGCCATAGTGACCACCTGCACCCCCACATCGACCGCGCAGGCCACACCAAGACCCTGGCCACTCGGAGCGGGCAAAGGCTTCCATCCAAATCTTTTGGCCGCTGTTTTAAGAACGTTGATCATCTTTTCATCCTTCAGGTTTTTCAAGCGGAACTCGAGGGGGTCCATGGCCAGCTTTGAGGCCATGATATCGATCTGCGATTCCCTGGCAAAGGTATTGGTATTGCTCCCGGGGGCTCGCCAGGGCCCGGTGCTGAAGGGGTGCGCACCTGGAATCCCTGTATAGTGCCCATGGGATAGTTCCCGGTGATGGGGGATATCATAAAACTGGTCAGCGCCCCGGGGCCCTGCAAAATAGACATCGTAATTCCAGAAAACGATCCGGTTTGTCTGGGACACTCCGGATCTAATTTTTACGATGGCTGCAGGCCGGAAGGTATCATAAAAGAATTCCTCGGCCCGGCTCCAGGCAACCTGAACAGGTTTTCCAGTCAATTTTGCCAGCCGTGCCGCTTCAACGACCTGCTTGTTGTAATTCTTTCCACCAAAGCCTCCTCCCACGAATGGAGTGATGATTCGAACTTTTTCTGGGGGAATTCCTAATGCCTGGGCCACTCCCTCTTTGGCGCTGAAAGGACTCTGGGTCGACGCCCAGACGGTGACCCGATCTTTCTCGACCTTGGCAAGGGCAGTATGCGTCTCGATCGTCGCATGAGCCACGTAATGATTCAGGTAGGTTGCCTCGAAAGCCTCTTTGGCAGCTCTTTCTCCTTCATGGATGTTTCCCCCTTGTGTCACCACATCCCCTTCCGGAGCAACATTTAAGAGGTGCCTAAAAATTGTCGTGGCGTCGACTTTAGCCTCTGGCAGGTCAAACTCAGCTTTGATCTCAGACAAGGCCTTTTCAGCCACATCAGGGTAAGGATGGAGTAGGGCAATCAAATCGCCATCCCGAACGATCTGAATCTCTTTGTCCTTTTGGAGAGCCGAGGTATCGACGCTTTTCAGCCTGGCCCCATGAACCGGAGGCCTTAGGATCTTCGCGTATAACATACCGGGGACGCGGATATCGCCGGCATATTGAGCCTTCCCGGTCACCTTCTCTAAACTATCCTTGCGCGAAACCGGTTTGCCAACAACGGTAAACTCTGAAGCCTTCTTTAAGGGTGGTTTTTTGGGCAGATGTCGTTCAATCGTCTTTCCCTTTGCAAGCTCCGCGTAGGTAACCTTGTTCCTGCTATCATTTCTATCCATGACAACGCCGTCTTTTACCTTCAGTTGCTCCTCATTCAAATGGAGATGGCCGGCAGCCAGACCCATCAATATGGCCCTCGCTTCCGAAGCCGCTTCTCTTAAAGGAGGCCCGAAGTAGCGGATGCTCCGTGATCCAAAGGTTCCCATGTCCCAGGGACAGAGATCCGTATCACCCATGACCATATCAACCCTATTTATTGGCACGTCGAGTTCCTCTGCCAGCATCTGTGCAAGGGACGTGACGATGCCCTGGCCCATTTCGATTTTGCCTGTCAAGCAGGTGACCCGGCCATCGGCTCCAATCCTCAGGAAGGCATTGAAATCAGCGGGTAGATCTCTTCTGCTCTGGGCCATCAGGTCTTCGCAGGAAAAAAAGATGAAGATTCCTCCACCCAGGGCTTTCATAAATTCACGTCGGCTCAGTGAAAAAGGGTTGGACGGTTTATCCTGTTTCATCCTTTTCTCCCTCCTCTCATCTCTTTGGCCGCACTCTGGATGGCCTGAATGATGCGAAGATGGGCTCCGCAGCGGCACAGATTATCATTCATGCCCTGGATGATCTCTGTCTCTGTAAGCCTCGGTTTTTCCAACAACAGACCATGGGCATTCAGGATCATTCCCGATGTGCAAAAACCGCATTGGAAGGCAGCGTGTTCTATGAAGGCTTTTTGGACGGGGTGAAGGTGCCCGTCCCTGGCTAACCCTTCAATCGTCAAAACTTCCTTACCCTTGATCTCCTTGACAGGAATCTGACAGGACCGGACTGCCTTCCGGTTGATGAGAACGGTGCAGGCTCCGCAGATGCCTTCTCCGCAGCCGTGTTTCGTTCCGGTGAGGCCAAGATCGGAGCGCAGTACCCAGAGAAGCCTTCGTTGCCCGTCTACGGCCAGCTTCAGTGGTTTATGATTGAGCCTGAACTCGATTGTTTCGATCATGGCATGGCTCCCTCCCTCTTAATCTGTTTTGGTGTCTGTTGCCCCTATTTCGTTGTAAAAAGTGTAGCGCCCCACCTTTTTGACCTTTTCACCCTCCTATTCTGCGGCTCCCTCGATGCAATAATAAAAATCGCTCAATTCATATTTGTCCCAGATATCACAGGAGCCACAATTGCAGCCGGACTTCGGTTTTGGAGAACTGCTTTTTCCCCTGGCGCAGAATAGTAGTTCACCCTTCAGACCGGGATAGCTTGGACACCCGCCGCAAAATTTTATGCAGATGACTTCATTTTCATAGTTATCTTTCGCTCTGGCCATTTTCTTTCTCCCTCATTCAAAGGTGTGCTTCCCTTCGGCTTCATGCCCATGCGTGCTCATTGGATTTCCACAACTGGGACAGATATCAATCTCTCCCACTTTATTCACGTATTCAAGGACGGCCGTCACAAAGGTGGCATGGCTCCAGGTCAGAGGAGAAACAGATAGGGGTTGACCGGCAAGGGGGTGAACCTGTTCGGCAAGAACCCCTGAGGGCAAGGCCCTTGAGGCAACCCATTCAAGAATCGGGACTGCTTCCTGAAGCTCCTCTGGGGTCTCTGCTCTTGCGATATGCCACTGGGCAAGCCAGAGGGTGCAGATTAGCCAGGGATTCCCTGGCACCTCCCGGACGTGATCGATCACTCTGTGATAGCCATCTCCTTCGTATCTTGCTATTCCTCCGACCTCCGTTTTTACCCAAAGTCTCTCTTTGACGGCATTCATGGTATTGACAACCTTTTCATCCTTCGGCTCGAATACGCCAAAATAGAAAGGTGCGTAAATACTGGCGTCAAGGGTAGGATCGATCTCATAAGAGCCATCCTTTCTCGGAACGATCGTCTTCAAAAATCTTTCGTGCCCTTTGCTATAGAGGTATTGAGCTACTGCTGCCTTCACTTCTTCTGCTGCTTTCTTGTATATCTTGATTCTTCTGGCATCCCCGAAGAGTCCGGCGAATTTCTCTGCGGCTCGAATTCCAGCGTAGACCGTTGATACGGTAAACGTATGGATTCCCCATTTTTCCTCCCACAGGTCATAACAGGGAAGAGGGAGTCCTGTTTTTCTGTCTCTGTATGAGGCAAGGAAATCCCCACACCGGACCACCAGGTTCTCATACTGCCTGGCAGTAGATTCAATATCCTTGAATCGACTGAAATGGAACCACAATGACCAGAGGATCAACCCGGTCTCATCTGCCTGGATCGGCAGGATTTTTTCTTGATGATTGACCCACGGATGCCATGAACTTCCAAGAGACCCATCGGGATTATATTTATGCAGGAAATACCCAGAGGATTCTTTTCCCTTGCTGATAATATTGAGGCAGAAATCAAAAAAATGTCCGGTGATTCCAGGGTACCCTGCCATATCGAGGGCATAGGCGGTAAGGGCTCCATCCCTCGGCCACATGTAACTGTAGGTATCCCTGGCAAAATGCTGAATGTCCGAATCATTTCCTGCAATGATGGCCCCCCTGCTGTCGATGTTGGTCCTCATGATCAGGAGGCTCTTTTTATAAAGATCGACGATCTTTGATGGGAGATTAGGGAAATACATCTTTTCTTTGTTGATCCATGCACTCCAGTAATGGCCTGTCCGCCGGATGAAATATTCCGGCCCATGGCCCATGATCATCTTATTTAGGCGGCTGATTTCAGCGTAGTCCTTTCCTGCCGCAATCCAGTAATAGAGCGTTTGTTCTCCTTCTGGAGCCGCATGAATCCAAAAGGATAAGCATGAATCCACAGACCCCTGTGCAATGGGATTCCCTTCGAGCCTCCCATCTTCAGCATCTTTCCAGGTGCCTTCAAGGCCGCGAAATTCCTTTGTCCCTGTTGCATACTGATCTATTCCTTGATGGCCGTTCCGTATGCCGCTCATCAAAAAATAGCGGTTTTCTTTATAGTGGATCAGGGCCCTCTCATCCGGGTCGAAATAGGCTGTATCTCCTGTAGGGGATTGAAGGATGTGGTAATCATGGTGGAAAAAGAGGCGAAAATCCCTTTCTCGATTCGCAAGATTTTTTAGAATGACCTTTTTGATATAGACGTTTTCCCTGTAATCCACCATATCCTGGCAATAAAGGCTTACTCCCAAGTGATTATTGAACCCTGTCACTTGGGTCAGTAACATTTCGTGGGCATAATCGAGGTGGAGACCCCAGTCTCTCTGGACCCAATCGAATTTGCCATCGACCCAGATACCCAATCTAAACGGGTGCCCTTCCGTATGATTTTCGTTTCCAACAAAAGGATAGTAAATATCTCTCAGACGGTAATCCTGATCAAAAGTGACAAGCAATGTCCCATTTCCTACAGGGATGTCACGCGCCATAAGGAGTCCACCTCATTAAAGGATATTGAAAAAGCGAATGCTGATCGTTCACCCGTTTCGACCGCGCGAAGCCCCGGCTTCGAAGGCGAAGAAGGAGGCGCCGCTCAGGGTGAACCTTGAGCAAGCCCCGGCCTTCAGGCCGAGGAGGCGAAAGGTTCACTTTTTTATACAGTACACCATTCAGTCTCGGATGTAAATCATTTCCCTGAGGATGGTGCCGAGGAGTTTTTTATCGACACCTGGATCGTTTCATAAAAGTTCGAGGGCCATTTCGGTGATCATCAGATAGACATAGGCGGCGGACGTAGATCTATTAAGTGGAACTGTCCTTCTTGGGAGGAGGGGAGAGGTTAGGCTGATGAGCTTTGAATTCGAGGTGAGTTAATATCTTATCGCCATCCCATACTTCAACTTTCCAATTTCCGGAGCGAGCGGGGGGCAGGGTAATGTAGCTGTATACGGACCACTCGGGAGGTTTGACGACCATTCCAATCCGGTGAAACTCTTCTCCCTCCCAGCGCCATACGTGATGAATCTTTCCCTCTCTTGGCGTCATGATCCGTGTAAAAAAGTAGACTTTTTGATTCTCACATCTAAATTCTGATCCTCTTCCAACCACTGTGAGACGGCTCCCCTCCGACTCGATTCCTGTTCCCAAGTGGGCCTCTGAGATTTTATAAAAAGGTTCTGCCTGCACCTCTTTTGGCCCAATCAGTTCAATCTGATTGATTTGATGAATGACTGGAGGATTCTCTTTCTCCGGAGTGGCTGCAGAGGTGGGAAGTTTCTGACGGCTCAGGACAGGGAGATCCGGGGCTTTGAGGGGTTGATAAACATACCCGTGAAAGATATAGAGGGGGATCATAAGGGAGATGAGAAGAGCAGAAAGGAGCAGGACGCGGGGCCCAACCCTTGTCTGAATTCTGGGTCGGAACCGAAAAGATTCCCTGGGCGGCTCCGAGAGGACGGCTTTCATGGGAGGGGCTGAAGGTTTATTCAACTCTTGGTACTTGAGGATGATGTCCT
>DATIGG010000314.1:0-3190 GCA_035454825.1 Thermodesulfobacteriota bacterium
GGAAAAATCTCTCTCTCAGAGCTGCGGGGGAAGATCATCTTATTAAACTTTTTCGCCACGTGGTGACCCAACTGCCAGAGGGAGTCTCCCTCTTTTGCTAAACTTCATGAGGAGTTTAAGAACACAGATTTGGTCATTCTCAAAGTGGCGACGAAAGAGAAAGAGAAGGATATCATAAAATATAAAAATGAATTTAATATATCCTCCCCAATCCTCATTGATGAGGATGCCGCAGTTGCCACTGCTTATGGACTCTGGAATCGCCCTAACACTTTTTTCATCAGTCGTGAAGGGAAGATCGTGGGCAGAGTCGTTAAGGAAATGGATTGGACATCGAAGAACATGATACAATTTATTCATTATCTTCTGGAGGAGAAAAAATGAATCCATTTGATTTGAAGAAGATATCCTATTTGATTTTTGTCCTAATCGTTGGATTTTTGGGGACGCGATGTGCTACCCAAAAAGTTGAACTTAAGACCTATCCTTTAACCGAAATTAATCTTGAAAAAGTGTTTCATGAAAACCGGGGCTTAAAAGTTCACCCAGATAATGCCACCATGATCCATGACTACTACCGCGGAGGAGTCCAAGAGAAGGAAGAAGGGGAAAAGCTGATGAAGGAAGGGAAATGGGAAGAGGCACGTAAACATCTTGAAGAATCAAATCGATACTTGCGGGTCGTCGCCAAATACCTTCCCAATGATGAGGCTTATCGCAACGTCTATGGTGACGTGATGGTGATTTTTTTGCCCAACCTCTTGAGAGCCGACACTGACTTGAAACTGGTCACCGTTTACAAGAATCTCGGAAATGATAGAGGAATTGCTGATGTGAAAAGTGATGGAGAGAATTGTCTTGCGGAATCTCTAAGGAGTGTACAAACGGAATGGGCCTATCAAATCAAAAAAAGGTTTGAGGATGAATTCCCCAAGAAATGAAGAGTCAACGAAAAGGAATTGGACCTGGATCTTTTGTCTTGTTCTGATCCTGCTGATACCCGCCACTCCTCAGGTCAGCTTCTCAAAAGATGTCGTCAGGCTTTACTTCTTCCACTCTGAAGAGGGTGGAGGACAGAAGGTCAAAGAAGAATTCATTCAGCCTCTTTCAAAGAAGTACCCTATGGAGATTCAATCGTTTTCTTTAAGCGAATTGAGTCATTATGACCTTCTTTCCAGATTCGAAAAAGAATTGAAGCAGGAGGATAACGAACTTCCTGTCGTTATTATTGGGGATAAAATCTTAGGGGGAGAGGCTAAGATCCGGAACGATCTGGAAGGATTGGTCAAATCCTATGCTGAGAAAGGAGGAATTCCATTTCCTTCCCTTAAAGCAGAGGAGACGGAGGGATGGATTCCTCATGCTCCCACAGAGGAGGAGAAGAATTCTCAGAAAATTGTCTATGGCGCTTTTTTTTATACCCACGGGTGCCTCGACTGCGAAGGGAAGAAGGTCGAGTTGAAGGAGTGGGCTTTGAAGGTTCCCAATTTGAGAATCGGGACCTTCGACTTGACCAAGGGAGAAAATAAAACACTAAATGAGGCTCTTTTTCAAATCTATCAGATTCCGGAGTCGAAACGGGGGGAAATTGTTAAACTCTATATCGGAGAAGACTACCTCACGGGAAATGATTTTCGTTATGAGACTCTCCAAAAGTTGGTCTCAAAGTATCAGAATAGGGGAGCTCCTCCGCCCTGGGGGAAAGTGACCCAAGAGGCTCTAAAGAACGGAGAAAAGAAGATCATCGATCGGTTCAAGGAGTTTAGCCTCTGGGGTGTGTTGATCGCAGGGCTTATAGATGGCCTCAACCCGTGTGCTTTCGCCACGATCGTCTTTCTGGTTTCCTACCTTTCTTTTTTAGGCAAACAAGCGAAAGAGATCCTCATCTACGGCATCATTTTCACTTTTGGTGTGTTTGTTGCTTACGTCATAGCTGGAGTGGGGCTCATGGCTGGTTTCCGCCAGTTGAGCGGTTTCCCTTTGGTCACTAAAGGGATCTATCTCGCCATCGGGACGTTTGCTATCGTCCTCGGGATCATAAGCCTTTATGATTATGTTCTATTTCGTCGGGGTGAGATGGCAAAAATGAAGCTTCAGCTTCCCATGGCCCTGAAGAAGAAGATCCACGGAATTGTCAGAAAGCAAACTCGTTCTACAAAAGCGGGTTTCATGGCTGCATTTACTCTTGGATTTATCATTGCTGCCACCGAGGTGGTCTGCACCGGTCAGGTGTATCTCCCCACGATCGGATATATTATGACCATCCCCGAACTGAGAGTACATGCCTTTTTAAATCTCATTCTCTACAACATCATGTTCATTATACCATTGGTGGGCGTTTTTGTGGCGGCCTTTTTTGGCGTCACTTCTGAGAGGATGGCATTCGTAACAAAAAAACGGACAGGGGCAGTCAAGCTTTTAACGGCGTTCCTGTTCATTGGTTTGGGAGTATTTCTTTTCCTTTTTCATTAAACCACCATGAAAGAGCTTATGAAAGGGAATTTTTGTTGGAGGTTGTTCATCTCTGTTGCTTGATGGCGTCCCGATTCCGATCGGTGCATCTTTCATAGAGAAGGAAAAATATGATACCACAAATCAAGAAGATTCTTTTCGCAACCGACCTCAGTAAAAACTCTGCCTACGCTTTCTATTATGCGGTCCATCTGGCAAAAAGAGATGAGGCAAAGATTGTCGTCTTGCATGCGGTGGAACCTCTTCCTCGTATGTTGGTAAGCTTTGAAGATTTTGAACATAAGGTGGCGAAAGATCGCTGGGAGGACACCGTAAAGAAATTTAAGGACCGAATACAGAACATTTCCGTAAAGGTAGATGCTCGAATGGGCATTTCGTCGGTTGACCTTATATCCAGTATCCTGATTCGGCCGGGTCACCCTGTAGAAGAGATTCTAAAGGTGGCGGAGGAAGAGGGGTGCGATGTGATCGTTCTCGGAACTCACGGCAAGGGATTTTTAGAACAGACCTTTCTTGGGAGTGTGTCCAATTCAGTACTTCTTCGAACCCGGAAGCCAGTCTTTATTGTACCTTTGCCATCTAAAAATACTAACATGGATTTGATTTGAACGGGAAGGAGGATTGATTATGAAAAAGATTTTAATGATGATTATCCTTTTTCTTTTTCATTTTGGGTGTGCAGGGATTCCGGTTCGACCAGCACTTGAAGAAAATATCG
>DATIGG010000315.1:0-4508 GCA_035454825.1 Thermodesulfobacteriota bacterium
CTGATTGAAACAGGAGGGAATAAATCCAAGGCAGCCGAAAGGCTGGGCCTTGACCGAAAAACACTATACCGAAAACTCGAAGAAATATAAAATCCTTTCTGCCCCTTATACTGCCCCATTTTGCCACAGACTGTTTCTTTATTCCCCTATTTGGATTCTTCGAACTTCTACAAGAAATCCTAACCAATTGAAATTTTGAATGAATTTCTTTTTCCGTCTTCGGCATCCTTCTTGCTCTTGTTTATGTAAATTTCAATTTCGAGGAGGAAAAGATGGCCTGGAGAGATGATGATTTTCGGGGAAGCGGAGGACAAGGCTACGCCGGTCCTTCGATGGATGAAATTGCATTGAAGGTTCAAGAGAAAATCAGTCGTTTCGGAGGAAAGAAATTTCTCTTGATGCTCATCGCCATCATTCTTGGGATCTGGTTGGCATCAGGGATTTATGTTGTTGGGCCAGGGGAGATGGGAGTGATTCGGCAATTTGGGAAGGAAGTGGATCAAACTTCCCCAGGATTAAGATACCGTCTTCCCTGGCCTATTCAGACCCGTGATATAGTTCATCAGGCCAAAGTCAGAAGGGCTGAAATCGGCTTGAGAACAGATCCCTATACAGGGAAGTCTAGACCGGAGCCCAAAGAGGCCCTGATGCTTACTGGAGACGAAAACATCGTAGATGCCCAACTCTTTGTTCAATACGTAGTGAAAGATCCCTCCCAATTCCTCTTTCGGGTGAGGGATTCTGAGTTAGCCTTAAAGACTTCTGCGGAGGTGGCCCTTCGAAGTGTGGTGGGCAGGAATACCATCGATTATACGATGACCGAAGGAAGGGTTGTTGTCCAGGATGAGATTAAAAAATACCTTCAAACTCTTTTGGACGAATACCAAACAGGATTGATGGTGACGGAGGCCAGGCTCCTGGTGGTTGACCCGCCCGAAGAGGTGAAGGACGCGTTCCACGATGTGGTGAGGGCCTGGGAAGATCGAGAGCGTTTGATGCGAGAAGCAGAGGGATACCGGGAGGACATCATCCCAAAAGCAAGAGGTGAAGTAGCCCAGATGGTTCGGAGCGCAGAGGCATATAAGGAGCAAAGAGTCATTCGAGCCCAGGGAGATGCTACAAAATTTTTGGACGTGCTCAAGGCCTATCGAAAGGCAAAAGAAGTGACGAGGGAGCGGCTATATTTGGAGACTTTAGATAAAGTCCTGCCCGGGAGAGAAAAGTATATTTTACCTCCGGAGGGGAAAGCCCCGGTTCTAAAGTGGCTACCCTTGAAGGAGACCCTTGCGGTCAAAGAAGAGAAAAAAGAAGAGAAAAAATAAAAGAGAAAGGAGTAGAGGGTTATGGCAGGAGCAAAGAGATTCATTACAATCCTTTTGATTTTCGTTGGCCTTGTTCTTTTATCGGGTGCGACTTTCACTATAGATGAGAAGGAGCAGGCCATCATCACGCAATTCGGGAAATATATCCGAACCATTCGAGAACCTGGGTTAAATTTCAAGATTCCAATCATACAAACATTGAATCTCTTTGAAAAACGGGTTTTGACTACGGATGCGCTTGCTGTGGAATATATCACCCTCGACAAAAAGAGGGTGGTGGTGGATCATGTTTCCCGATGGAAAATTGAAGACCCTCTGGAGTTTTATCGGAGCGTCAGAACGGAGGCTGGGGCGCTCGCACGGCTGGAGGATATCCTGGTTGCCCGGTTAAGGCAGGAGATTGCAACGCACACCTTTATAGGGTTCATAAGGGAGGAGAGGGAAAAGATCGTCGAGACCGTGGCCAAAGACGCCCACGAGCAGGCAAAACGGTTTGGCATCAAGATAATCGATGTACGAATCAAACGGGCGGACCTTCCCAAAGACGTCCAGGCCAGCGTTTACGCCCGCATGCAGGCAGAACGTCACCGGATTGCGAAGCGATACCGGGCCGAGGGAGAAGAGCGATCCCGTGAGATCAAGGCTGAAACCGACAAGGAGAAAGAGATTATCCTTGCCAAAGCCTATCAACAGCAGATGAAACTTTTTGGCGAAGGGGATGGCCGTGCCACAGAGATTTTCGCCTCTTCCTATGAGCAGGATATGGAGTTTTACTCTTTTCTAAGAAGACTCCAAACTTATGAAAAACTTTTTGAAGGAAAGACGACGATTCTCCTTGAATCGGATTCCGAACTTCTCAAATATTTCAGGAGCCCCCGGGCATCCGGTAAATGACAACTACTTCGAATCAATTGATTCTTCGTTGGAGTGTTTGATGAATGAGGATAAGAAACGAATTTTGATCGTTGAAGATGATGAAGAGATGAGAGCGCTCTTAAGAGATGTGATTGAAGAGGAAGGTTATAAGACAGATTCGGTCAATAATGGTTCAGAAGCCTTTCGCAAACTTGTCAAAGAGTCTTTCGACCTCATCATTACGGATATCCGCATGCCTGGGTTGACAGGGCTGGATATTCTCCCGGGGATGAAAAAACTTCACCCCGAAGCGCCCATCATCGTTGTCACTGCATTTGGAAGTGAAGAGATTCAACGGAAGGCATTTGAGAGGGGTGCGAATGCCTATTTAGAAAAACCAATTCATTTTCAGACGTTGAGAACGTTGATTGATGGCATGTTCTCAAAACAATCAAGGGGAGGATAAGGAATGGTTGGAATCTTAGTTGTCTCCCACGGAAGGTTGGCGGAGGCCTTAATTTCCTCAGTCGAATTCCTCGTAGGAAATTTGCATAGGATAAAGGGAGTCTCTATCTGGCCGAAAGACCAAGGAAAGGAGGTTACAGACCGAATTCAAAAGAAAATGGCGGAAGTGAACGATGGTGAGGGGGTCGTGATCTTAACAGACATTTTAGGTGGCACACCGACCAACCTCAGCCTATCTTTTTTTGAAAAGGAGAAGGTGGAAGTTGTAACCGGGGTGAATCTCCCTATGTTGTTGACTCTCTCGAGTTATCGAAAGGGAAAATCCCTGGGGGAGATCGGTCAGTTGGCGAAGAAGTCGGGGCGTCGGAGTATTATATTGGCCAAGAAGTTATTGGGATTGAAGCGAGGTGGAAAATGGATGAGATGATGTGTCCTGCCTGCGGCAAGATGGTAATGAGTATCAAAAAAGTGGTAGACCTTCTCCGTCAAACAACCAGCAAAATCCTGTTGAGCCAATGTTCATGCGGAAAGGCTTTTGAAATCCGATCTCTTAAAAGAAATGCTTATCAGATCTTATCTTCGTCGGGGAAAAAGTTGGAAATTATCACAAATGAAACTGGAGGAGAGAATGAAAATAATCCTCTACGTCGATGACTCCGAGAATCACCGGTTTCTCCTTGAAGAAGAATTGTCAGAGGAAGGATACAAAGTGGTTACAGCAAACAACATTGAGGAGGTTTTATCTAAACAAACGGATTTCAACCCTGACCTTGTCATTTTGGAGCTAAGGCAGAGGAATGCGAATGAAGAATCCCTTGTAAAATTAAGAAAGCAGTACCCAAATACTCCGTGGATTGGGTATTCCACCTTTACCCAATGCCCGGAGGAATTTAAGAAATGGGTCCACTTCTATTTACAGAAGTCATGGGAGACGGAAGGATTGAAGGGGTTAATCAGAAATCTTTGACTCGATTTGATAGGATTTTGGCAATGCCTCCGGAGGGTGTTCATATGAAAAAATGGAGATGGTTAATGATTCCGATTGTCATTCTTGGAATGTTCGTTTTCATCCTTACTATGTCCTCGGCATAGTCAGTTATATCTTGCTGACAGGGGAAGCAATGGAGGAAACGGTCGAGTTATTTGTGGCCAGTGGCAATTCAAGAAAGGGGACAAAGCTATGAAGATGAACGAAATTAGGGAAAAGGCGAAGGCCCTGGGAATAAGAGTAATGGCAACGACTAAAAAGGCCGACCTGATCCGGCAGATTCAGAAGGCAGAAGGAAATTTCGATTGTTTTGGAACGACGAAAGACTATTGCGATCAGTTGGACTGCTGCTTTAGAGAGGACTGCCTTCCTTCGATCGAACCTAAGAATCTTTAAAGGGGAAACCACGAACACAGTTTAGTCTGAATCCTATGTATCTTGCTGAGCACAATTTGCCATTGTATAAGCATTAACCTTCTCAGATCTGTAATATGGGAAAAGGGAAATGTTCAAGAACTATCTTATTACGGCACTCTTTTATATCCTTTGCTGGTTTACTGTAATGATCCATTGGATGATCAAACTACTCTGCAAGAAGTGAAATGATTCCAAGGGCAAAGATACTCATTGTAAAAGACGATGCAAACCTAAGATTCCTTTATTCCGAAGAATTAAAAAAGGAAAGTTATGGTCCAATCTTAGCAAAGAGAAGGAAAGGGCGATACGGGTTTTAAACTCCCAAGCCAGACCTCATCGTGCTTGACATTGTTATGCCCTTAATTGACGGGATGGAGCCTTTATCTTAAGAACTTCACGCAACCCCTTACCTCTAAATCAAACGGGCTTCGTCCCCGTACGCCTAACCTAATGACTTGATC
>DATIGG010000316.1:0-2342 GCA_035454825.1 Thermodesulfobacteriota bacterium
AAGTAGAAGAACGGAGTCCTCCGCGGAGAGGTCCTGATGAGACTTCCCTGCGGAGGATTTAGGAAACAATCTATTCTCCCTCCAGAGTAAGAAAATAGACAATTACTATACATGACGACATAGGTCTTTTGTAGCTTGTCATTCCGGGCTTGACCCGGAATCCAGTATTTTCTTGGATTCCCGCTTTCGCGGGAATGACGAAAGGGGACAACCCCTTTCCTATATTTGTCTCTCCGGGGAAAGCCGGAGACCAGTTCAAGGTTTTCAACAGGGTCTCATGAATCCCGTCGATCGATCCTTTCGGTTATTTCCTGGGGGTTCTTTTGGGGAGTTCAATATTCCAAAAGAGCTTTCTACGGTTTTATCCCATGGTAAGGGTTCAAGGCTGTATGACGTCTTTGGAAACGAATTTATCGACTTTTCGATCTCGTGGGGTTCTGTTATCCTTGGCCATGCTCATCCGGCGATCACAGAGGCTGTTAGAAAACAGATCGAGAGGGGATCGAGCTTTTCCTATGTCAATGAGCAGGCGCTGGAGTTAGCAGAAGAATTGGTTCGAGCCATCCCTTGTGCCGAGAAGATCCGCTATGCAGCTTCAGGGACAGAGGCGACCTTCTATTGTCTTCGCTTTGCAAAGGCCTATACGGGAAAGTCAAGAGTTTTAAAGTTTGAAGGGTCCTATCACGGGGCCCATGATATCGGGGTCATGAGCCTCTTTCCTAAGAACCTTCATCCCTTCCCAATTCCAGAGCCTACCTCAGCCGGTATCTCCGAAAGGGTTCAAGAGGAGGTTCTGATCGCTCCTTATAACGATTTAGAAACGACACGCAAAATCATTGATCAATATGGGAGTGAAATTGCCTGTGTCATCATGGAAGCCTTGCAGAGGTGTACTCCACCTGAAAAGGGTTTTTTAGAGGGTGTCCGAAAGATGACGAAGGAAAAGGGGATTCTTCTCATCTTTGATGAAGTCGTTACTGGATTTCGCCTTGCCTATGGAGGGGCACAGGAGTATTATGGGGTCACACCAGACCTTGCAGCCTTTGGCAAGGCCATGGGCGGAGGGTATCCGATTGCTGCCATCTGCGGCAGAGCAGACATTCTCGATCTTTGCACAGAGGCAATGATGGGAGAAGAGAGGTATGTCTGGTTTGCCTCCACTCTGGCCGGAAACCCTGTTTCTGCCTCTGCCAGTCTGGCTACTCTGAAAGAACTTCGGAGACCCGGGACTTACGACAGGCTTCATACTCTTGGAGAGCGGTTAAGAGAAGGATTTAGGGACCTCCTCCAGGAGCGTGAGATTCCCGGTCAGGTTTTGGGCGATGGTCCCCTTTGCCAGGTTTTGTTTACTGAAGAGCCGGTCAACGACTATCGGACAGCCTTTAAGGCCGATCGTGAAAAAGGAAGGCAATTTGTGCTGGGACTCTTTAAGAAAGGGATTTTTCTCAATCCCATGGGGACGAAACTGTATCTTTCGTTGGCTCACACAGACGATGATATTCAAAGGATGCTGGAGATCAGTCGAAATATTTTAAAAGAATTACAGTGAAATGTTGAGACAAGAGCATGAAAGGAGAGAACAATGTTGATAATTGGGGAGTCGATTAATGGAACCATTCCCAAAGTGGGTCAGGCCATCCAGGAGAAGAATGAGGATTTTCTCAGGGAGTTAGCCAAAACACAATCCGAATGCGGGGCCCAGATGCTTGATATCAATGCAGGGGTGGCAGGAGGCAATGAGGTTGAAGATCTCCCATGGTTGATTAAACTGGTTCAGAAGGAAGTCCCTATTCCCCTGATGATCGATAGCGCCAACCCGGATGCCCTTAAGGCAGCCCTTGCGGTTTATCAGCATTCTGAGCTTCCTATTCTTAACTCCATTTCAGGGGAGGAGGAGAAATGGAAGAAACTCTTTCCCGTGCTGTCAGAGAAGAAAGGGAAAATGGTCGTTCTTTGCATGGATGATCAGGGGATTCCGAAGACAGTGGAGGGAAGAATCGCCGTGGCCTCCAGGCTTTTTGATCGCCTGGTTCAGGCCGAAATCCCGGAGGATTATATCTATTTTGATCCCCTTGTTTTAGCGGTCTCCGTTGAATCCGATGCTGCCCTCGTGACCCTGGAGACGATGCAGGTTCTTCGATCGAAGTTTCCTAAATCCCACGTCATCTGTGGGGCCAGTAATGTGAGCATGGGACTGCCGGGAAGAAGGTTGATCAACCGGACCTTTATCGCCATGGCGATCTTTGCTGGCCTCGATACGTTATTCATCGACGTCCGGGATCAGGCACTGCTTTCAACCCTCTATGCCAGCAAGCCCCTGGTCAATCAGGATTCCTATTGCA
>DATIGG010000317.1:0-12935 GCA_035454825.1 Thermodesulfobacteriota bacterium
GGAGTGGATTTTAACGATCGAAATATCACTCTCGAAGGATTCCGAAAAGCGGTTTTTTCCCTTGCTTCCTCGGGTGTCACCCGTTTTTTGCCAACCCTCATTACAGCCTCTTTTGAGAGGACCGTCCATCAGTTAAAACTGATCACTGAGGCATTAGAGAGTGATCCCCTACTAAATGGGATCTGTCCCGGGATTCATCTCGAAGGCCCTTACCTTAACCCTGAAGATGGGCCGAGAGGGGTTCACCTCAAAGAATTTATCCGAAAACCTCAGTGGGATGAAATTTTAAAATTACAAGAAGTCTGTCATGGACGAATCAGGCTTATTACGCTGGCCCCGGAAACGGAGGGAGCAATTCCCTTTATTGAGAAGGCGGTCTCGGAAGGGACCGTCATAGGGATAGGGCATACCAATGCCTCTGAGGAAATTCTCGAAGATGCGGTTCGGGCCGGAGCCCGATTATCTACCCACCTCGGAAACGGGGCACAGGCGGTTTTACCCCGCCATCGAAATCCGATCCAAAAACAGCTCTCTCTGGATGAGCTCATGGCAAGCATCATTCCGGATGGCGTCCACCTTCCTCATTATATCGTAAAAAATTTTATCCGTACGAAAGGAGTGGATCGAATCCTTCTGACCACAGATGCGATGGCCGGGGCAGGCGCTCCTCCAGGACATTACACTCTGGGGGACCTGGAAGTGGACGTGGGGTCTGATCAGGTTGCCAGGCTCAGCGATACATCTTATCTGGCTGGTTCCGCTTTAACTATGGACAGGGCGGTCGAAAATGTGATGCGGTTTTCAAAAGTGGATTTGCCCACAGCTCTTCGGATGGCTTCTCAGAATGGAGACCAGATATTCCCGGAATCCAGAAGGAAAATTGGGGTGGGACAATCCGCCGATCTGGTTTTATTTGAATTTAAAGACAGATTGGCCATAAAGGGCACATGGGTCCAAGGAGAGAAAATATATTAGGAGGCTCGTAATTCAGATCCTCGACTTCAGACGTTAGACACCAGACTTTTTGCCAGGCTCGGAAGGAAGGGATGTAGAGCTTTTCTACATTGATGACTCAGAGGAAATATCCGGATCGGAGGAAATTATGAAAACCATGAGGAGAATTAAGAAAGTCTGGAAGAGTAGGCCAACCCTCGAAGGGGCAGGAGTGCATCTCAAGCGGGCTTTCGGTTACGACCAAGTGCCGGAGCTTGACCCGTTCCTCCTTCTTGACGATTTCCGCTCGGACAATCCCGCCCACTACCTCAGGGGTTTTCCCTGGCATCCCCACCGTGGCATCGAGACGATTACGTATGTCCTCCAAGGAGATGTGGAGCACGGGGACAGTATCGGGAACAGCGGGGTGATCAACTCAGGGGATGTACAATGGATGACCGCAGGAAGCGGCATCATCCATCAGGAGATGCCTAAAGGAGACGATAAGGGGATCATGTCAGGATTCCAACTCTGGGCCAACCTTCCTGCTTCTCATAAGATGATGACCCCCCGCTACAGGGAGGTGAAGAGCCGACAAATTCCAGAGGTTCACCTGAAGAATGGGGCAAAGGTGAAGATCATCTGCGGGGAGGTAAATGGCGTGGAAGGTCCTGTTCGGGACATTGTCACCGATCCTAAATATTTAGATGTAACGGTTCCAGCAGAAGCTACCTTTACCCACTCCATAAGGCGTGGCCAAAATGCATTTGCGTATGTGATTGAGGGAGAAGGCTACTTCGACCCAAACAGGGACTCGTACGGCCATCAGGTGGTTGGCACCAACTACTTCGATTTGAATCGGAGCTGTTTATGCAAAGAAGAAACGATGATTCTTTATGGCGACGGAGAAGAGATAATCGTGACCCCTGACAAGAATGGCGTTCGGTTTCTCCTTGTTTCTGGGAGACCCATCGGCGAGCCGGTGGCCTGGTATGGTCCCATCGTCATGAACACTCAAGAGGAACTAAGAGTCGCCTTCGAAGAGTACCAGAATGGCACATTTGTTAAGTACAGGGGAAACTCCTCTTCCTCGCGCAAACCTTCGCAAAATCGGTAATGGAAAGGCACCCGGTCCATAAGATGCAAAACATGATTTGAAATTGGAGCATCTCTTGAAACTGGCTCCCCTTCTAACTCAACTCCCTGACAAGTCTTGCACCCATCTCGAAGGCTTTCTTGCAATCAATCGGAAAGAGTTCCGCCCGCACCTTTGCCTTCTTCTCGGGATCAAAACGAGGGGCGTACACCTTCGAATAATCCTCAAACTGATAGGTATCGTAACTGCAGAGTGTATCCGAGGCTCCCAAGATCATCTTCATCAGTATTTCATTAGCAACGATAGGTTTGTCAAAGCCTCGTTCTCCCGCCATTTCTCTTGTGGCCCCCAGGGTATAGATGAAGGCCGTCCGGACCTTTCGGGAAAAGAGGGACCCTGGAGGATCAGTATACGTCATCAAGGGAAAGAACAGGCGCTCCAAGAAGGATCTCATCTCTCCGGTGACCGATCCAAAATAGATCGGCGATCCCAGAATGATGACATCTGCTTCGTTAACTTTTTTCAGGAGCGGTGTCAGCCCATCCTTGACTGCACATTTGCCATAACTTTTTCCGTTTTTCTCTTTACAAGCGAAACAACTTATACAGCCTTTGTAATTGAGGTCGTAGAGATGAAACAACTCTGCTTTCGCCCCCTGTGACCCAGCACCTTCAAGGGCTTTTTCGACCAAGGTAGCCGTGTTCCATTTCTTTCGGGCGCTTCCATTGACACCCATAGCCTTCATGAATCTACCTCCTTTCAAAAATCTCCTCTTTTTCTCTCCTTATACCACCTCACTCATTAGAAATCTACTTTTTCTAACCCGGAGAATGGTCGCAATTGTGATGAACGGGTGTCGGGAAAGAATGAGACTTTTCATAAATAGGGTTTCTCATGTCAAGATAGGTTAATCGTTGAACCAGGAGGTGAAGGTTCCAAGCACATCGTTTCTTGACATTCAAAAGTATTTTAGCTTATCGTTGTATTGGGCAGACCCAGCGGGAACACTTCCAAAGCCTTGGAATTCGGGTTTTATTGGAATTGGATGGGTAACCGAGGACTTCACCAAGAGTGAGGTTCAGTCCCGCCTCAGGCGGGAGACGGTCGTGCTCCACGTTCAAAAGGTTCCGCTCCAAGGCTTTTTGCAGTGTTTCCGCTGGGTCTGCCATGGCGTTTTTCTGCAGCATTGAGGTTTATTTATCTTTAGAAACCAAAAAACGGGCCTGAAGAATTGGATTCTGAACCCTTGAATCCTGAAGCCTTTGAATATCAAAAAAGCGGGGGCAATGTGAAGGCCGGAAACATATGGTTTCAAGAAAAGAAACCGATGGATGTCTTGCAGAAGTTTGTCGGCATTTTCGAGAGCAAGGGATGGCTTAACCAGACGCTACGAATCAAGCACTGTGATAAAAGATATCGGATTTGCTGCACCGAGAGGGAGTTTTTGGCCTATCGGATAAACGATCACTGTAACGTCTTGCCGGGTTTTCCCGGCTGGCCCGTGTGTATTGTTACCTATGATCAAATTGTCGAGGACTCGGACATGTCCGGCTTCTCGTCTTCTGAACCCAGCGCACACGACTGGTTGCGTTGTATCGCTGCGGGTGATTTCGAACTCATTTGAGGGGTCTATGGATATCATTGTTTCGGGGTCACTGGTGTACGATCGGATTATGGATTTTCCGGGACGCTTCTCGGACCACATCCTCCCTGAAAAGATACATGTTTTGAACGTCTGCTTCCAGGTGGATGGCATGAAGGAAAAATTTGGTGGCACGGCGGGGAATATTGCCTACGCGCTCACCCTGATGGGACAAAAGTGTAGAATCTCCGCTACGATTGGTCGTGATTACCATCAATATTTCAAATGGCTGGCGAAGAATGGGATCTCCAATGAAACCATCAAAATCGTCGAAGACGAATTCACGGCAAGCGCCTACATCACCACCGACCAAGCAGATAACCAGATCACCGGGTTCAACCCGGGTGCTATGAAATACTCTTCCTCTTTGGATTTCGATAGGCTCAATCCAAAGGAGGTCCTGATGATCATCTCTCCCGGCAACCTTGAAGACATGGTGAACTACCCACGCTTCTGCAAGGCCAGGGGGATCGACTATATCTTTGACCCCGGGCAATCACTGCCCATGCTGGATGCAAAAGATCTGATCCAGGCCATTGAAGGGTGCCGGATTCTAATCTCCAATGATTACGAGCAGGATCTGATCCTGAGCAAGATCGGGCTCAGCAAAGAAACATTGCGTCGGCGGGCGAGAACGATTATTGTCACCCTGGGAGAGTTGGGTTCCAAGATCTTCGCGCCGGACGGTGAAATAGTCGTTTCTGCTGTTAAGCCAATGAGGGTAGAGGATCCGACAGGTGCCGGCGATTCATACAGGGGCGGACTGATCAGCGGTCTTATCCAGGGAAAGGACATCGTGGAGTGTGCGAGGATGGGCAGCGTTTGCGCGTCCTTTGCTGTAGAGTGCTACGGCACTCAGGAATACAGGTTCAGCCCCGAGGAGTTCAACGAGAGGCTCAACGGCTGCTCCAAGTAGATTCGTGTTCAATCTGCGAGGTGCGGGGTTTAGAAAATCCCTCTAAACGTGCTTGCGCGGAGTGTGAGGCATTGAAATGTGAATTATCGCTTTGCAATAGGTCTTAACAAGCTCAAGGAGAACGGCGAACTGAAGCCGACAGCAACGAAGAGGATGATGCTAAGGCAAATTCTTGTGAAAGGGAGGTTTTTATGAGAAAGGGGATTTGGGGGGTTGCATTGTTTGTCGCATTTGGTCTCATTCTTGCGGGGGGAGTTCCTCCGAGCCAGGGGGAGACCAAAATGCTCTTTGTCACGGGCCCTTCCACAGGCGGCTGGTATCCCACAGGGGCCGCCATCGGCGAAATCATCATGAACAAGAACCCGGACCTGAAATTGACTGTGGTGGAAGGAGGCGGGGTCGGGAATATCCGCGACCTTAATGTGAACAAAGCCCAGATTGGCTACACGTTCTCGACGGTCCTTGCCGAAGCCCTGCAAAAAAAGGGGACGTTTCAAAAGGAAACCATCGACAAGGTGACGGGTTTCCTCACTCTTTATATCAGCTATTACCAGGCAGCGGTGCACGCAGACTCTCCGATTAGGACCTATGCCGACCTTGCCGGGAAGAACATCGCACCCGGACGGAAGAACTGGTCCGGAGAGATTCTCACCCAACGGATCCTGGAAGCCTATGGCCTCTCCTATGACTCGATCAGGAACAAGGGCGGGAAGATCAACTTTGTCGGTTTTTCGGAGATGGTGGACCTCATGAGGGACCGGCACATCGATGCGTGCATGGGGTGTTCGGCAGCCCCCTCGTCTTTTTTGATGGACATCAAAACCACCCACAAGATCCGTTTTCTCGAGGTCGATAGGGCCCATGCCGATAAGATCATTGCCTCGCAGCCCGGCCTGGCCTTTCTTGAAATGCCTCCAAACACCTATGCCGATCAACCCCAGCCTGTTAGGACAATGGCAGACTACACGATCACCCTGGTTCGTAAAGACCTCCCTGTCGATATGGTTTATCGCATGACCAAGTCGGTGATGGAGAATCTTGATACCCTCCACAAGGCCCATCCGGTGATCAGCTATCTGACTAAAGAAACGGCCCTCAAAGCCTTCACTCCTGACCAGGTTCACCCGGGCGTCGTGAAATATTTTAAAGAGGTGGGCGTCATCAAATAGCCATCGTGTATCCCTGCCTGTCCGTCGGCATCCCCGGGCAGGCAGGAGCATACCTTCCTGATAAACGGTCTTATCCCCGAAGTGGATCTCCGCTTCCAGTTGGCGGATGAATCCGTAAGCCTCTATTACTGAAAAAGGAAAGAATTCCAATGAAGGGAAGACCATGGGACCCAACTTGGAGAAGCCCCTTGAAGTGAAATTGTCGACCTCCGTTGGCTCGGCGCTCCATGACAGAACTCTTCCCGGGAGACGGCGGCTGAGATTGGCTCTCATGGGAGTCATCGCGGCTCTCTGGTCTCTCTTCCATATCTACACGTCTTATGCAGGAATTCTTGAAGCCTGGAGGCATCGCTCTGTAACTCTTTCTTTTGTTCTTATCCTCTCCTACCTTTACTTTCCGTCAAAAGGAAAGAATCGCTCTTCCCTCAAAGGGATCCTGATCACCCTTTACGACAATCTGGGCCTCCTCGTCTCCCTGGCCTGTATTGCATACATGTGGTTTGGTTACGAAGGAATCCTCGATCGGGAAGGAATGCCCAATGCCAACGATCTTCTCTTCGGCGGGCTGACGGTCCTTCTGGTCATCGAAATCACCCGCCGTACCGTTGGCTACGGTATGGCCATCTTGTCGTCTTGCTTCATCGTCTATATGCTCTTTGGCTACTACATCCCGGGGGATATGGGGATCCCGAACATCGGATATGACAAATTTATTGATACCATGTTCAACTCGACCTATGGCCTGTTCGGAATCATCATGGGCGCCATGTCCACTGTGGTCATCATTTTTGTTATCTTCGGCGGATTTCTTTCTTTCTCCAAAGTGGGCGATTTTTTCATCCGCTTCTCCTATGGCCTGACCGGGCACCGGGTGGGCGGCCCCGCCAAGGTCGCTGTCGTCGCCAGCGGTTTCATGGGCATGGTCTCTGGAGCTGCGGCCTCCAATGTGGTAACCACGGGAGCTTTTACCATCCCTCTCATGAAACGTGTGGGCTACCGTCCGGAGTTCGCTGGAGCCGTCGAGGCCTCCGCCTCCATGGGAGGACAGATCATGCCGCCCGTTATGGGCGCTGCGGCTTTTATTATCGCCGAGCAGCTTCGGGTGCCTTACATCAAACTCTGCGTCTATTCCATCGTTCCCGCCATCCTCCACTTCCTGGCGGTGGGAATGATGGTCCACTACGAAGCGCGCAAAACAAACCTGCCGACCCTCTCGAAGCAGGAACTGCCGGACGTCCTGGAGATCATCAAGAGGGAAGGATATCTGATCCTGCCGGTGATCACCATCGTCTTCTTTCTCCTGATGGGTTACACCCCTCAGACCGCCGGATTCTGGTCGATCGTCTCCGTCCTGGTCGTCACCGTCGTTCGAAAAACGACCCGGATGGGGTGGGAGGCAATTCTTTCCGCTTTGGAAACGGGGGGGAAGAATGCCATCTCCATCACCGCCGTCTGTGCCTGCTCGGGCATCATCGTGGGATCCGTCATTATGACTGGTCTCGGCCTGAAATTGACACGCCTCGTCCTGATGGCCTCCGGAGGGGTCCCTTTGCTCGGGCTCTTCTTCGTCATGATTGCTTCCCTCATTCTTGGGATGGGTATGACCACGGTCTCGGCCTACGTCATCCTTGCGGTCCTCGGGGTTCCCGCGCTCGTAAAGATGGGAATCACGCCTCTCGCGGCTCATATGTTTGTGTTCTACTTCGCCATCATCTCCAATGTAACGCCCCCGGTTGCGATCGCCTCCTATGCAGCGGCGGGAATCGCGGGAAGCAATCCCTTTAAAACAGGCGTTGAAGGGTTTCGTATCAGCCTTGGCGTCTTTATCATTCCGTATATTTTCGCGCTGAATCCCGGCCTGCTCATGCAGGGGACACCGCTGCAGGTCGTTGAGGCGGTCGTTTCTGCCACACTGGGTATTCTTTGTTTGACCTCTGCGCTGCAAGGATGGATGTTTGTCCGGATGTCTCCCTTTATACAGATCCTTACAGGCGTGGCGTCTCTGGGTTATCTCTTTCCCAATTACCTCTACAGCCTGGCCGGAACGTGTCTACTGGTCACCGTTGTCTTCCAACAGCGAAAAAAAATGAAAAAGCTCGAATGGACACCGTTTTGAGCCTGGACTCCGATATGGGGAGTCTTGATTCAATCCGGAAAATTGAACTCAGGAGCATCGGAAATGAAATTGATGTACTCCAACAAAAGGGAATGGCAAAACGCTGCTCAGCGATCCGTCGTGATGGGACCTTCCGGGATGGTTGCTTCAAGCCAGCCTCTGGCCACCCTTTCAGGCTTCCGGGCCATGGCCAAAGGCGGGAATGCCGTCGATGCCGCAGTCGCCATGATCAGCACCCTGAATGTGGTCGAACCTCACTCCGTCGGCCTCGGAGGAGACGCATTCGCCCTTCTTTACCTGACCAAGGAGCAGAAGCTGCTGGGCATGAATGGGAGCGGCCGTGCCCCCTACCATTCGAGTATCGAATGGTTCAAAGAAAAAGGCATCCATAAGATTCCGGAGCATGGGATGCTCCCCGTGACCGTTCCCGGGGCCCTCCACGCTTGGGCGCAGGCGGTCGAGCGGCATGGGAATCTTGGACTGGAGCATGTCTTTGCGGACGCAATTCAATACGCCGAGAGCGGTTTCCCAGTGACAGAAGTCATTGCCGGGGAGTGGAAACATGCTGAGGCCTTGCTACGGGCCCGCGGGAGCGCTTCCAAGTCCTATCTGGTCGGCGGCAAGGCTCCACAGCCTGGACAGATTTTTCGGAACAAGGACCTCGCCGAAACGTACAAAACGATTGCGCGGGGCGGAATCGCAGCCTTCTACGAGGGGGAAATTACTGACGCGATAGTCCAATTTTCGGATCAAAATGGAGGGCTTCTCTCACGGGAGGATTTCAAGAACCACCAGACAACATGGGTGGAGCCGATTTCCGTCGACTATCGCGGCTATACAATCATTGAGCTCCCTCCCAACGGCCAGGGGATGACCGCCCTTGAGATGTTGAATATTCTGGAAGGAGTCGATGTCCGGAGCCTGAAACCGAACTCCTCCGAATATCTGCACCTCCTGATCGAAGCCAAGAAGGCCGCTTTCAGCGACCGGGACACCTTCATTACCGACCCGGAGTTCGAGGATGTCCCGGTGTCCGAACTCCTCTCAAAGGATTATGCCAAAAGCATTCGCGAAAAGATCGATCGAAATCGCGCGTTGCCGCCCTCCGGGCCTTCCTTTTTTCCCAGAAGCTCCGATACGGTCTACGTTACAGCCGTGGACAGAGACCGAAATGTGGTTTCTCTCATCAGCAGCATCTTCCAAGCTTTTGGGTCTGGAATGGTGGTGGACGGAACTGGGATCGTTCTTCAAAACAGGGGGATCTCTTTCTCGCTGGACCCAAAACACAAGAACAGGCTTATCCCTCATAAACGTCCCATGCACACTATCATTCCGGGAATGGTTTTCAAGGAAGGAACGTTCCTGATGAGCTTCGGGGTGATGGGTGGAGACATGCAACCCCAGGGACACACCCAATTCCTGATCAACCTCATCGATTTTGACATGAATCTGCAGGAGGCCGTCGACACACCGCGCGTCAGACATCTCCAGGGAATGGAGGTCTATCTTGAAGAGGGCATTTCGGAGAAGGTCAGGGTGGAGCTTGAGAAAAAGGGACACCGAATCCTGAAAGAACCCGCCCCAGTCAATCAGGTCGGAGGAGGCCAGGCCATTTATCTCGATGCCGAACAAAATGTCCTCCTGGGGGCATCCGATCGTCGAAAAGACGGGTGCGCTATCGGATATTGACTACCCGCTCGGTCCCCGGAATTCCAAGACCCATTTGAGCGGCGGAGAATTGTGTTCTACGGCTAGGAGAACAGGACGATGGTCGTCGGATTGAGTACGGAGGAGATTATGGCGATTGCCCTGCAACATGCAGGAGCGACCGAAATCCCCCTGGATTCGGGGGTCCATGTTCCAGGGAGAAACATCAGACGCTTGATCTTTGCCATGGATGTGAATGTGGGCCTCCTGACCATGGCGAAAGAGCTGGGCTTTGATGCTGTCGTGGGTCATCATCCCTGCGGGGTCCTTTTCCACCGGGGGGAGGTCTACCGGAGACACATCGACCTTCTTGAACACTATGGAGTCCCACGAGAAAAGGCCGAGGAGGCCCTACGGGATATTATCGATAGTCAGGTCCGGCGTTATGAGAACAATCGATTCCGCATGCTCTTCTACGAGAGCCCTAATCAAACAGTTCTCGAAGTGGATGCCGCCCGCCTCCTCGGGCTGCCCTTCATCAACATCCACAATCTTTTCGACGAGATGGGGAGAAGGATCCTCCAGGATAGGATCGACGATGCATTTTCGTCCAATCCCGATTGGAAACTGAAAGAAGTCCTCGAGTTGATTGAGGCCCTGCCAGAAGCGGCGCTTGCAAAGAAACAGTTCGGGATATCCCCTCGGATTCATATGGGGTCGCCGGATTCGCCGGCGTCGAGAACGGCCTTTGTCCACGGCGCGCTGTCGGCACCATCCCCTCCCATCATTCAGTTTTACTGGAAACATGGGTTTAAGACGGTCGTGGTCCTGCACAACGATTTTGAATCCCTGGAGCGTTTGAAAAAAGAAGGCGGAGGTCAACTCGTTCTGACGGGCCACTTCCTGGGTGATTCAATCGGGATGACCCCATTTATCCGGGCCCTGCGCCAGCGAGGGTTGGAAGTAGTCTGCGTAGGTGGGATCATTGACATCGAGACCTTGGGCTGACTTATCTGAGCAAAGCGTCCTTTTTTTTCACCGATAAGGAGGCTGAACAAAAAGTGAAGAAACCCATGGCTGAAAGGTTCTAAGTCTCACGAGACGCGCCGCAAGAAATGGGACGAAAAAGGGCTCATAGGCTCCATTGAATTAGGGGTCCTTGATGAGAATGGGGATCTCCGATCCATCGGAAGGGTCTCGTCTCTCTTCTTTCCTCGACGGTTTTCTTGTCATTGCTGTTTTAGATAGATATCCTGCAGCTTGTGCAAGAGTTTATGGAACTCCTCGTGCTTGCCAACCCCGATCCGTTCCACTTCGAGTTTTTCAAAACCCTGAAGGAGAGTTTCATCTTCTTGCGAAGACAGAATCTTGTCAGCCATCGTGAAGAGGACATCCTCTTCCTTTGAAATATGCTGCCTCAGGAGTGACGCATAGCCGATTGCGTTTTGCCCGAATAATGTGGCGGACTCCGGGGCGCCCCGGTGCAGGCCCACCAAGGCATCTGCCATTCCCTGGATGTATTTTCGGCCCTGGACGTGTTCAGAGAGCATCACTCCGATCGGGCCTCCATTCTTCAGGATGCCATGTTTTTCGAGTTCCGGAAACAGGAGATCCTCCTCCTTCCCGTGATGGCATCTATCGACAAAGACTCGAAAAAATTCGAGCATGCGCTCAATATGATCCAGGTCCCATTTGTGCCCGGACCCAGCCACACGGGTGACCCTCTCCAAGATAGCAAGCATCAATTTGATTCCTTCGTGCTCATCTCTTAACTGCTTTGTTGCGGTCATGCATTCCTCCTCTCAAGCTCGGGCGGCAGCTTGGGTTGCTTGCCGACAGTGGCGTAAAGAATGCCCGCGTTGGGACGGGCGATGAGAAGCCCGGTCGGGTTGCCGTTTGCGTCGCGCTGGATTTCACCGGAGGGCGGAATTCTGTCTTCAACCTATTCGTCTTTGCCATAACTATTTTCCTGTCCCCGAGTGTTCCAATGGACCGATGTCCTTGGGCGGGTTGGCTAACCTATTTGGACGGCAAGCATAGAAACTGATCCTCCGTCGATCCCCTCAACCGGAAAACTGATGGAATCACCCTTTCTCCGCAAGGCAATGATATACAGCAAGGGCAAGTAGTGGTCAGGTGTTGGGGCCGACAGAATGGCATCATCGCCCAACTTCACGTACTCGACTAACGGTCCATCTTCGCCAGCGAGCAGCAGTTCGCGCACTTTCTTCTCGAATCGAACGGCCCAGTCGAAGGGTTCGACGCGACGCTGACCCCATGCATACGCATGCAGATTATGGACAAGATTGCCGCTTCCAATGATGAGAATCCCTTCGTCGCGCAGGGGGGCAAGCCGCTTTCCTATATCGTAATGGAACGCTGCCGGTCTTGTCCTATCAATGCTAAGCTGTATCACGGGAACGTCAGCCTGAGGGAAGACATGACGGAGTGCTGTCCAGGTACCATGATCGAGGCCCCACTGCTCGTCACGATGAACGGAAATGGGTTTAAGCAAGTTCTGAACGTGACTCGCTAAGGCCGGATCACCAGGCGAAATCCGCCATCTCTTATCTAAGGTTACCAGTGCAGCCGTAGAAAATATATCAGGTGAATGCTGTATTTTTGCAGGAAAAGGGCAGTATTTTACAGGAACAATAGAACATTCGGATAAGTTGCGGGCCCGTGAGGCGCTCTTCAGCTTCATCCGGCTGTTCGACGGGCTCGCTCCTCTTCGTCGGGCCGGAAGGGCTGGTCGGTAGGAGCCCACGGAAGCGTTCTGTTCGCAAACCCAACCCGCCCCGTGAGGAGAAGGAAGAAATATGAACCCAGGCAAAAGCGGCCGAAGATCAGGGCCCCCAAAGCAGCGAGCAGGAGTGCCTCAAGGGCCCACGCTAAGATGCTCCAGCCGAACAAGAGAGACAACCCGATCCCGAGCATGAAGCTTCCGGCCATCGCTTGGGCAAACCGGCGAGGGGCCGGCGCTGGGCCCAACCACGGCACGCCCTTCGGCTTCGCCACGAGATGATTATAAAGGGTGTCAAAGGGATTAAGGGTTGGCAAGACCACGTTCCACCAGAGGACCACAGACAGAGCGAGGAAATAAAGCGAAGATTGGAGTACTAAGCCAACCAGGACCAGGATTCCGATAGCACGCGGCTGCCACATCAAAGCTGGATATTGGTAGTCGCACGCCTGCGGCGATGTATCCCGAAAACCCTGTTGCCGGACGAAATTTACTTTAGCTGTCATCTCATCCCCCCAAAGTTATCCGTTGTAAAGGCTCACTTGGACCTTTTTGTTGACAAATTCGGATATCTCCTTTGACCTCGGATATGAACCCTTCAGTCTAAAAGTAGTACTGAAGTGCACTGATTTCAAGAAGGTTGTCAAAATCATCATTGAGCGTTCAGGAAGTT